>NZ_JBFABB010000002.1:0-13466 GCF_040640035.1 Micromonospora sp. NPDC023633
TGGCTGTCCGACCTGCCCGCCGACACACCCCTGACCGAGCTGGTCCGCCTGGCCAAGAGCCGCTGGCGCGTCGAGCACGACTACCGCGAACTCAAAACCGCCCTCGGACTCGACCACTTCGAAGGACGATCCTGGATCGGCTGGCACCGCCACGTCACCCTCGCCACAGCCGCCCAACTGTTCCTCACCCAACTACGGACAGCATCCCCAAAAGCAACGGGGCAGACCTGAGCCTCTACGCCGTTCTCCGGCAACTGCAGTACCTACTCGCGACCTGGCTCGGGTTCTGCCCCCTCTGCCGCCAACTCGTCCCAACCTAACAAAGCACTACTAGTACTCCAGCCGTACCTGGTGGAGTCGGTGTCTTCGCTGGTAGTGGGCTGTTTTGGCGCGGTACTGGTGTCGGCGTCGCCATCGTGACCATCGATGGATGTGATCGAACGGTCGGGCGGCGGTGATCAGGTGTGCCAGCAGACGTCGGACCTCGCCGAGGGTGAAAGGAATGAGGCCGTCATCGGATTCAGCGCCCCTTTTTTGGCCTGCGCGGCGGTGACGGCGAGGTAGGCGTGGGCGCACAGAACGAGAGTTATGTGCCGGCGCCAGGCGTCGTATCGCCGCACCTGGTAGTGGTCCAGGCCGACCTCGGTCTTGGCGGTCTGGAAGCACTCCTCGATCGCCCACCGGGTCCCGGCGACCCGGTTCAGGTCCTCGTCGAGCGTCTCGGCGGGGCCGAAGCACAGGTAGTAGGCCAGGTCGGTGGGGTCGATGATGCTGCGGCGGATCAGCAGCCAGTGGCCGTAGCTGTCGTCGGTGCCGGGCAGGGAGGCTACTGCCCAGTCGTAGTGAGCGTCTGGAAACTCCGGTTACCAGTTGCCGGTGCGAGCGAGTCGGCGTGACATGGTCATGATCAGCGAGATGTAGACCATGGCTTCGTGGTGGTCGGGTCGGGTTTCGTAGTCGCGTACGCAGCGGCGATACTTGCTGATCCAGGCGAGGGTCCGCTCGACGACCCATCTGCGAGGCAGGACTTTGAAGCCTTTGACGTCGTCGGTGCGTTTCACGATCTCGACGGTCATGGCCAGGACCTTGCGTGCCCAGATGACCAGGCGCCCGGCGTAGCCGCCATCGGCCCAGCAGTGCGTGATGGTAGAGAACCTCTCCCGGACCAGTGCGAGGAGGCGGTGTCCGGCGTCGCGGTCCTGGACCGTGGCGGTGGTGACGATCACGGCGAGGAGCAGGCCGCCGGTGTCGACGGCGATGTGACGCTTACGGCCGTTGATCTTCTTCCCGGCGTTGTAGCCGCGGCTGGCGCGTGCCACGGTGTCGCCCGCGCGTACCGACTGGGAGTCGATGACCGTGGCGGTGGGCAGCGGGTCTCGGCCTTCGTAGACGCGCACCAGATCGCGTAGCGCGTCGTGGATCGCAGCCCAGGCTCCGGCGCGTGCCCATCGGTGGAACAGGTCGTAGACGGTGGTCGGCGGCGGGAACCCGACGGGCATCTGCCGCCACGCGATGCCACCCCGGACGAGGTAGAAGATCGCATCCAGGACCAGGCGGCGGGGATGCTTCTCGGGCCGTCCGCCTTTGCCGGTGGTGTTGCCCGGCGCGGGCAGCAACGGTTCGATGATCGCCCACTGGGCGTCGGTGAGTGATGACGTCGGGTAGAACCCGCAGGTGGGCGGGGCGGGTACCGATCCGGCATGGGCCGGGCACGACACGCAGGCACAGGCAGTCGACAATGACACGGTGAGCTCCCGGTGAACGGTTGGCGTAGACAACCGCCGATTTACCGGGAGCTCGCCCAACATCTACCCGCTACACGCGGGCCTTCATCACCCTGTGACCAAACAGTTTCCAGTCATCGCCCATCGTCGTCGGCCCACGCAGCGAAGGTGCCTTCGGCCCAGGCACGGACCCTGAGCTCGTAACCCCGGGCTGGAAAGCTGCCGTCAACGGCCACGTCGACGATGGTTGTCCCAAACGCCGTGGGTGCCCGACACTGTGGCATCGGTCGAGCCGCGTAGAACAGTGGTCGGTCCTGATCGTGGCGGCGTCGATGGCGATGAGAGTTACGTCGGCGGACGACTTCGAGCATGGCGTTGAGAGCCTGTTGACCTCCAGCCAGGTAGGCCTGCAGGACCGCCCAGTTCGGATCGTTCCTCCCGTGCGGGGCAAGCGGGTGATTGGGATGCTGCAGGAAGAAGCAAGCAACGGCTACACCGTGCAGCGGCCCCCACGGTGGTTGCCGGGAATGATCCAGCGCCAGCAAACGCTCGAACAGCTCCTCACAGGTCGCCTCCGCGGTCTGAGCTCCGCATTGCGTGCATGTCGCCACAGCCACAGCATGGTGTGAGGCCGCCTTCGCGCAAACCGAGTTTCCAGACGCTCACGTAGAGTCGCGGTCCTTTTGGCGCCGTCGCCGCAGCTGCGGCGTTTCCACGCCAGGGTCGGCGCGTTGGCGGCGAGGACATCGGGACGGGAGTTGCCGACCATGGTGGGGATCCGCTGATTGCGGGGCACGGCGAGGACGTAGGCGATGCGCTGTTGCTGCAGCCAGGTCCGGAACTTGGAGTCCTGCCCGTATGCCTCGTCCGCGGTGACCCATCGCGCTGGCAGCCCTGCGGTGATGGCGCGTTCGACCATCCGCAGTCCCAGCGCGGGCTTCGTGGCGAACCCGACGCTTGCCGCGATGCCGGCCTCCTCGCGGCGGGCGGGGTCGTCGCACCAGCGGCGGGGCAGATACAACTCCCGGTCGATCAGAGTGCGCCCCGCCGGGCTCGCGTAGGCCAGGAACACCCCGAGCTGGCAGTTCTCCGTCCGTCCGGCAGTGCCGGAGTACTGGCGCTGCACGCCGGCCGACTTGATCCCCTTCTTCAGGAATCCCGTCTCGTCGACGATCAGCACTCCGTCGTCGTGGCCGAGATGTTCCGCCACGTAGGCGAACAGGTCGTCGCGGACAGCGTCCGGGTCCCACGCTGACCTGTTGAGCAGCCGTTGCATCCGGTCCGGCGTGGTGTCGCCGGCGGCCTCTGCCAAGGTCCAGCCGTTCTTGCTGGCTAGGGGCGACAGCAACCCGACCAGGTAACTCAGCGCCTGCCGGCGCGGCTCCGCCCGCCCGAATCGGTGCGCGAACCGCGCAAGTAGATCGTCCAACCCTGCCCGCCAGCCCACGATCTCATCGATCAACACAAGCACGGGAGCCTGCCCGCCCGAGACCGACGAGCAGCGGGTACGGACGCTTCAGCTCATCGCTGACCTGCACCGGGAGGGCTGCATTCCGGACGGGTGTGTGGCGCTGAACATCAACAGTCCCTATCCCGGCACCCGCCAGTGGCTGGACCTGATGAGGTCGGGCGCGCCGTTGCCCGACTACCGCGACAAGCTGGAGCGGCACCCGGCATTCGAGACCGCGCACCAGTTCTCCGCCGTCACCGGGGAGGCCGCTTCCGACCTGTACCGACTCGCCGCGGACATCCTGGGCTCCGCGCTGCACCAGCAGGTCGTCCCGACCCAGCAGTGAAGCGGCGTCGCCTCGGCGGGCTGTCTATCCACAGGGCAGCCGTCACGGGGCGGCAGCCGACGCTGGTCGCTGGTGAAGTACCTCCGGTGGCGCCGTGAAGAACCACGGGCGCCCCGGAGAGGGGGATAACCATGACGGGACGAAACAGACGATCAGTAGACCACTTGCTTACGCCCCTGTCTCGTGCAGCGGCCTTGCAGCCGCTCGACAGAGACCCTCGCCTTCCACGATGGCTTCTTGCAGTTGCCTGACGAGCTGGCGCAGGCTCGCGTCGAGGTCGACCTGGTCTCTCGTCTGGGCGATGATCTCGTCGCGTACGTCGTCGACGAACGGCTGCCAGGTGTCGCGGGCGAGCCGCGTGCATTCGGCGATGACCTGTTGACGCATGTCGGCCGCGGCCTTGTCCTGGTTCAGGCGCGTGCGATTCGCGAGGTGTTGGTCGACGAACTTCGTCAGGTAGACGGTGAGGGGAGTGCGGCTTCGACGGTGCCGAGGTACGGCTTCACCTTCTCGGCCATCTTCAACGTCTTGGTCTCCTTGCCGGCGGTCTCTCCGAGGTCCTCAGTCATGGTTTCAGCACGCCGAGCAGTATGCTGCCGATGTTGTTGGTGTGTCCCGAGATCTGGCCGGGCCCGTTCGGGGTGGTGGCGTAGCAGGCCGCCTCAGGTCACCAGGCCCCGGCGGTACGCGTACACCACGGCCTGCACCCGGTCGCGCAGGTCGAGCTTGGTGAGAATGCGGGACACGTACGTCTTGACCGTCTCCTGGCTGATCACCAGGGCCGCGGCGATCTCGCTGTTGGACAGGCCCTCCGCGATGAGCCGGAGCACCTCCAGCTCGCGCGGGGTCAGCGCGCCGCCGTTCGGGTCGCCCTCGGCCGGGCGGATGCGGGCCGCGTACCTGCCCACCAGCTGCCGGGTCACCTCCGGGGCCAGCAGCGCGGCGCCCGTCGCCACCGTGCGGATGCCGTGGAGCAGCTGCGCCGGTGGGGCGTCCTTGAGCAGGAAGCCGCTGGCGCCCGCACGCAGTGCCTCGTAGACGTACTCGTCGAGGTTGAACGTCGTCACCACGAGGACCTTCACCGGCTCGGGGACCCCGGCGCCGGCCAGCAGGCGGGTCGCCTCGATGCCGTCGAGCACCGGCATCCGGACGTCCATCACCACCACGTCCGGCCGGAGCCGAACGGCCAGGTCGACCGCCGCGCGCCCGTCGCCGCACTCGCCGACGATCTCCATGTCGGGCTGGGCGTCGATGATCGTCGCGAATCCGGCGCGGATCAGCTCCTGGTCGTCGCAGACCAGCACCCGGACCGGCGCGGTCACGACGGGTTTCCAGCCGGGATCCGGGCCCGCACGAGGAAGCCGCCGCCGGCCTGCGCGCCCGCGCTGAAGTCGCCACCGAGGACGGTGACCCGCTCGCGGAGCCCGGCGAGGCCGCGCCCGCTGCCGCCCGGGGACGCGCTGCCGGATCCGGAGCCGTCGGTGCTGATCTCCACGGTCGTCTCCCCTTCCCCGTGGTGAACGCGAACCCTGGTCCGGCTGCCGTGCGCGTACTTCAGCGCGTTCGTCAGCGCCTCCTGCACCACCCGGTACGCCGCCTCCTCGGCGCTGCCGGTGGCCGCCACCGACGTGCCCTCCCGGACGAACTCGACCGGCTGCCCGGCCTGCCGGGAATGGTCGACGAGGTCGTCCAGGTCGCCGACGGACGGCGTACGCGGATCGCCTGTGCTGTGATCCGGGTTGAGCAGGTCGAGCAGCTGCCGCAGGTCGCCGACGGCCCGGCGGCCGGTGCCGGTGATCGCGGTCAAGGCCTGGTCCAGCTTGTCCGGGGCGCCCGTCAGGTAGCGCGCCGCCTCGGCCTGCACGACCATCGCCGTTACGTGGTGGGTGACGACGTCGTGCAGCTCCCGGGCGATGCGCGTGCGCTCCGCAGTACGGGTGGCCTCCTCGACATGGCGGCGGCGTTCCGCCTCGGCGGCCCGGTTCTGGCGCAGCCACGCCCCGATGCCCCACGCGAGCGCCAGCAACAGGTAGAAGGTGGTGAACCCCGCGACGCCCTCACCCGATCCGAGCCGGTCGAGGGAGATCGCCAGGGGCACGTACGCCGCCGAGGCGAGACCCGCGACGACCCAGCGGCGCCGCTCCAGGTAGGCGCCGGCGCTGATGAGCGCGATGGCCAGTCCCGTACCCGCGATGGTGTGGTAGCCGCGGAGCTGGTCGATCGCGAAGCCGAGCGACACCAGCGCGAGGCAGACGGCCGGCCACCGACGGCGTACGGCCAGCGGCAGGCACTCCAGGGCGACGACACCGACGGTCAGCGCGTCGTACGGGCGGTCCGGAAGGTCGCCGAGCTGCGTACCCTGCCGCTCCAGAGCCGGGACCACCGCCGCGAGGGCGAGGGCCAGGGCGAACGGGAGATCCCGGACCGTGATCGGCCACTGCCGCCACAGATCCGGGAGCCTCCGGAGCCTGATCACTGGGTGACTGTAGCGGTTGCCGGGGCCTGCGCCGTGCGGTGGCGGCGCGGGACGATGTGCCCGCAGCGCTTGGCCAGCCACAGGAACACCACGGTCAGCACCACGCCGGCCAGCACCGCGTACAGGCTGCCCTCCGGCCCGAAAGCGCCGCCGCTGAGCGCGACCGGCCCCGACGTCGAGGCCTCGAGCAGCCCCTTCGACTCGCCGTTGCCCGAGACCACGACGCTGAAGATGCCGCCGGCGGCGAAATTCCAGCCGAAGTGCAGGCCGATCGGGACCCACAGGTTCCGGGTGGCGGCGTAACAGGCGGCCAGCATGAACCCGGCCTCGATGGCGATGGCGGTCGCCCCCCACAGGGTGGCGTCCGGGTTCACCAGGTGAATCGCGCCGAACATCACGCCGGTCAGGGCGAGAGCGATCCAGGTGCCCGTACGCTCCTCGATGATGCGGAACAGCACCCCCCGGAACAGCAGCTCCTCGGTGACCGCGACGGCCGCCATGAGCCCGAGCAGACCCAGCGCTCGCGTCGGCGAACCCCAGCCCTCGACGTGGTAACCGCCGAGGAACGCGATGTTGGCGATGACGGCCGCGAACATGGCGAAGCCGATGAGCGTCCCGCGGCCCAGCTTCCCGCCCCAACCGTCCTGGCCGAGCTCGGTCGGCTCACGGCGCTCGGTGCGCCGCACGACCCACCGGTAGACGACCACGCCCAGCACCGCCGTCACAGCGCCGATCACCAAGGTGAGGAGAAGATTGCCCTCGACGGCGGCGACGCCCTGCCCGCCGACGAGGGCGACGGCGGCGACGGCGAGAAGCTGTTTGACGAAGCGCATGATGACTCCTTCGCAGACCGCGACCGGAGCGCCGCGGACACAAAGAAACCTAGGGAGTTCCGCCGCCACAATCGTCCCCGTGCGGTGGACACTTGCGGGTAGCTCGCACGGGGGACAAGACCCCTCCGGAGTCCGGCCACCCGGTCGGACATGGCGAGATCCGCCGCTCGCCGCGCCCCGTCCGGCCGGGCAGTTTCCGGGGCTCGGCGTCCTCCTGCCGTTCCTGCTCGACAACACCTTCGACCCGGACTGGGAACGCTTCCTACGGACCTTCCTGCTCAACGATGGCGCGAACATCCGCAACCAATTAGAACCGCAGACAAGCTGCTGCAGCACCGCTACATCTACGTGCCGCGGGGTCAGACCAAGGACACGATCGAGCCGGGTAAGCGGCTCGGCCTCGCCGTGGCGCGAAGTCGCCGCGCTCGCCTGACGGTGGTCGCACCCCAGAAGAACTCGGCCACCCATTACCCCGAGCTGGCCAAGTTGGAAATCGTCACCGAGCGGAGCGGCTCTCCACGAGACGGTGGAGTAGTTCTCGCCTGGTGTCCGACCTACAAGGTCATGGAGAAGGTCCAGCGCCTGGAGAAGAGCGCCGTGGCCCTGGTCGAGTGGAGTCCCGGCGAGTTCGACGCATGGGCGAAGCTGCGCGGCGCGTACAACGCCGTGACCCGTCAGGTCATGGACTCCGGTCTCCGACCGGAGGCGATCAAGGCGCTTTAAGGCATCGTGTACGAGGGCTACAACGGCTGGCACGACGACATTGCCGCCCGGATGACGCGAAGCCACCTCGAAGACCTGACCAACGCCGGCGCCTACGACAGAGAACTAGTGCTCGCTTGGTTTCGGCGCTGGGCGTGGCGCGGGCATGAGGACAGCCGCCGCGTTGATCGTCGGTGGTTTGTGAGGACAACCGAAGATCGTGCGATGGCCGTAGGCCACAGCGTAGGCGCTCCCAAGGGATCGACGGAAAGTTCCTGCCGACGCCGTCCGACCACGCCGGCCGGCCGCCCGGAGAGAACGGATCGGCCGCCCCCTCCGCTCCCGCCGTTCGGACGGCCGATGGGCTCGCCGAACGTTGCCTCCGGTTGCAGCAGGGCCTGGCCCGCAAGCAGCGGGGCAGCGGTGGAGGGAACCCTGTCGTTCAGAGCGGGAGAACGTCAAGAGGTTGGCCTGCGCACCGGGGTTTCGCCGGGCCGGCCAGCCGCCAACCGCCTCCGGCGGTGATGATCCGGTTACGCCCGAGGCGCTCCCGGAGGTGATGGATGACCACGCCCACCGCGGCGATCGTGGCGGGCCGGTCATGCGGTGGCAACGTCGACCAGATCCGACTCCTGCTGCGCGGCACTCCCCGCGCCTCGACGAGTATCCGCAGCACGGCGAACTCCTGCGGGCCGAGTCGGATGGGCCGAGCTGGCCCGTCGAGGGCGTACTTGTGCTCGACATCGAGTCGCAGGCTACCGAACGACAGCACGCCGTGGACCGGTTCCGGCGTGGTCGGGTCCGACACCCACCAGCCGTCCGTGCCGGTGAGTATGCGTGTGGCGCCGATCTTTCTACGAATGTTGGCGATCACCACGCCGATCTGGGCAGCCGTCGGCGGCCGGTACCCCCGTGACATGGCGGCCCGGATCGCCTCCCGGCTGAGGGGCGTGCCCCCCGCCGTGATCAGGACGGCCAGCACGGCGGCCTGCTGGCCACTGAGCATGACCGCGCTCGATTCGGCATGCAGTCGGACCAGGCCGGTGGACGTCTGCAACTCCAGCCCGGCGTAGCACAGCGGGACATCCAGCACGGGTATGGACAGCGGGCGACAACCGGTGCTGGTCCACGGGCGCCGTCTCTGCCGGCACTGGAAGATCGCTGACAGCGCAGTGCCTGCCTCCGGCGAAACCTCCTCAGCCGGGAGGCAACAGACCGACCGGCCGACCATGGACTGATCAACCACCATGAAGGACCCCGCCCTCTGAACAGCCGGCCGCCACTGACCCGACCGACACGCCTGAACCTCGTCCCTACTTCTGAAACAACCCCGGGGCGGCGGTGTGCCTGGTGCCGCGGCGGGCATCGCGACCAGCCGGTGCGTTACCTCAGCACGCTGACCTACGGACCGTGACTGTCCGAACACAATCGATCGAGGTGCCCGGCTGGTTGGGGGGACCGACGCATCAGAGGTGCACGTGTCCGTAGCTACAGGCGTGAGCCCTGACGGGCGCGAGGTCGTCGGGGCTCGGCGCGAACGCCGGACGTCGGCGATCAGGCCGACGGCCCGACCAGTTGGTACGCCGCTCGGACAGCGGCCACGGCCCAGCGCATGCGACCGACCGCCTCGAACGGATGGTCGCCGTACTCCTGCGCGACGAGTGCTGCGCAACCGGCCGCCCGGTGCCGGCTGACGCCGTCCAGCACCGCCTGCCGGATCTGTTCGGGCGTCGGATCCTCCGACGGTTGGAGCGCGGAGGCGAAAAGCGCCTCCGCCCTGGTACTGAGCAGTTCCGACGGGCTCATCACCGGCTCCTTTCCGGTAGGTGGCGGCCATGCCTGCGAGGCAGATCCGGCACACGGGCGCACCACCGCCGAGGTCGCACGCACGAGATGCGGGGCTGGCCGATCGCCTCGGGCGTCCGGCGTGCCTCGGACGGCCGACGGATTCGTCGAGCGGCGGTGCCCGGGGTGGGGTCGGCGGAGTCCGGCCCCACCCCGGTTCCGGTCCCGGGTTCCGGGTGCTGGGGTGCGCGCCCCCTGCGTCGCGCCCGGCGCGCACCCCATGATCCACCTCCCGCTACTTGCCGGACCCGGCGAGGACGCCCTGCACGAAGTAGCGCTGGAAGGCGAAGAAGACCACGAGCGGCACGAGCATGGACAGGAACGCGCCGGGACCGATCGTGTCGAGGTTGGACGAGAACGACCGCATCTGCTCCCGCAGGGCGTAGGTGATCGGGGCATTGTCGGAGGTGGCGAAGACGAGCGCGACCAGCAGGTCGTTCCAGACCCACAGGAACTGGAAGATGGCCAGCGAGGCGATGGCCGGCCAGCCGATCGGCAGCACCACGCGGGCGAAGATGAGCATTTCCCGGGCGCCGTCAATGCGGGCCGCCTCGAGCAGGTCGCGTGGGATGTTCAGGAAGAAGTTCCGCAACAGGAAGATCGCGAACGGCAACCCGAAGGCCACGTGGAAGGCAACCACCGCCGGGATCTCGCCGTAGATGCCGAGGGCCCGGAAGATCCGTGCGTCCGGCACGATCGCCACCTGGATCGGCACGACGATCAACGCGACGACCAGCGCGAACAGCCAGTCCCGTCCGGGGAAGTCCATCCAGGCCAGAGCGTACGCGCCGAGTGCGCCGAGCAGCACCACGAGCAGGGTCGACGGCACGGTGATCAGCACCGTGTTCCACAGCGATTCGACGATCCGCTCGTTCTGCAGCACCTGGGCGTAGTTGTCGAGGGTCAGTTGGGCCGGTGCGGTGAAGACCGTCCACCAGCCGGTGGCGCTGTTGTCGGCGCTGCTACGCAGGCTCGCCACGGCCAGACCGAAGGTCGGCAGCAGCCAGAAGACGCCGATCAGGACCACCAGCAGCCGCAGCAGCGCCTTGCCGAACCGCATCATGAACCGGGTCCACGGTCCCGGCTGCGGCCGACCGCCCCGCGCGGTGCCGGCGGGTATCAGTTCCGGTACGGCGTCGATGGTGGCGTGGCTCATCAGCTGTCCCTCCTCAGGCGCCGAATGTTGAACAGCATCGCGGGGAGCACCAGGGCGAACAGCAGGACCGCGAGCGCGCTACCGAGCCCGTAGTCCAGGCCGCCGCCGAAGGACACCCGGTACATCTCCAGGGCCACCACGGTCGCGTCGTCCTGGGACGACTCGGGTGCGAGCACGTAGACGAGGTCGAAGATCTTCAGGACGTTGATGGTCAGGGTGACCAGGACCACGACGAGCACCGGCCGGACCAGCGGCACGGTCACGTGCCGGAAGGTCTGCCACTCGCTCGCGCCGTCCATCCGGGCCGCTTCGAGTGCCTCCCGGGGCAGGGCGGCCAGACCGGCGGACACCAGCACCATGGCGAAGCCGGCCCAGATCCAGATGTACGCCCCGATGACCGCGGGAGTGATGAGTGAAGGCCCGAGCCAGGTGACGCCGTTGAACGGCTCGGTGAAGTTGTCGGCGGGCAGCCGGATGACGTACGGGCCGGCGGTGAGTTCGGGGAACGCGAACCGCCCGGCGGCGTCTGTCCGGGTGGTGGCGACCACCCTGCCCCCGTCGGCCACCGCCTCGACGGTCATCTGGGGCAACCCCACCTCGCCGGCGTCGACAATCCCCGCCTGGCCGCCGCCGCCGCGGGTGAAGTCGAGCCACACCACCCCCTGCAGTCCGGGGCCGCCGGTGGGTGCCGTGGCCGGCTTGGCATCGGTCGGAATCCGGTCCGGCGGCAGACCCACGAGAGCCAGGTGGACTGGTTCACCCGGGTTCGCCGGCCCCTTGGACTCGAAGCCGCCGTTCATCGGCGCCAGCTCGCCCTGATCCCGGGCATCCACGCCGTGGTAACGCGACGGGGACTCAAAGGCGTCGTGCACCGACACGGCGACCGCGTTGAGCACGCCGCGGTCCGGGTTCTCGTCGTAGACCAGCCGGAAGGTGACGCCGGCGGCCAGGAACGAGATGGCCATCGGCATGAACAGGACTGCCTTGAGCACGGCCGACCGGCGCAGCCGCTCGGTCAACACCGCGAAGATCAGCCCAAGGGTGGTGGCCACGGCAGGCGCCACGATCACCCAGACAAGGTTGTTCAGGATGGCTCGCCGGGTGTTCGGCGAGGTGAACATGGTGACGTAGTTGTCAAGGCCGACGAACCTCGATCCGTCACCGCTGCGAAAGCTGAGCCACAGCGTGTAGACGATGGGATAGCAGACCAGCACCAGCAGCAGCACCAGGGCAGGGCCGAGGAAGAGCGCGACCATCAGGCGCGTCTCCCGCGACCGTCGGCGAGCCGCGGTCCCGGCGGTGGTCCGCGGGCCGCCGGGGGCGTCCCGGTGGCCCGGGCCGCCGGCGGCGGGCCGTGGGCCGCCGGGGCCATCGGCCACGCTCGCCCGGCCGCTCGTTGTTCGGGCAGGGGACGGACGGATGCCCTGGGCCGGGTCGGGCGTGATCGCCATCAGTTGCCTCCGAAGTCCTTCTTTGCGGCGGCCTCGAGCTGCTGGGCCAACGCCTCAGGGGCGATCGGCTTGGCCAGGAAGTCCTGCAGCAGCACCCACAGGTGGGCGCTGGTCCCACCGCCGAACGTCTGCGGCGTGAGGTCCGACAGGTCGAAGCGCAGCGATTCGGCCTTCACCACCGCTTCGGCGAGTTCCCGGGTGGTGTCGTCCGCGTACGTCGCGACGTCAAGTCCCGAGTTCGCCGAGATGAACCCGCCCTTGGCCGCCATGATCTTCGCCGCCTCGGGCGAGGCGAGGAACGCCATCAGTGCGTTCGCCTCCGGCGTGTCCTTGAAGGCGACCGCCTGGTCGCCCGCCGTCACCACCGCCGGCTTCGAGCCGTCGACCGACGGCCAGTTGAAGAACTTCGCGGACTCGCCGACCTTCAACTCACCCAGCTTGTTGATCTCTGAGGCGACAAAGTCGCCCTCGAACAGCATCGCTCCCTTCGGCGACTTGCCGAACACGTCGGCGATCGCCTGCGTGAAGGCGGTCTGCGTCGGGTTGCCGGCCAGGAAGCGCGGCGTACGCCAGTAGTCGGCCAGCAGGGTCAGCGTCTTGACCACGCTGGGATCGGTCCAGGGGATCTCGTGCTTGGCCAGCTTGTCGTACATCTCCGGGCCGGCGACCCGGAGGTAGGTGTTCTCGAACCAGTCGGTCAGCACCCACCCGTCGCCACCGGCGGCCACCATGGGCGTCACCCCGGAGTCGGCGAGCGCGGCGGAGACCGTCTTGAGCTCGTCCCAGGTCTTCGGCGGCTGCACCCCGGCGTCGGTGAAGCTGTCGACCCGGTACCAGATCACCGACTTGTTGGCCACCTTGAAGTAGACGCCGTAGAGCTGCCCGTTCACGGTGCCCAGCTCCTGCCAGGCAGAGCTGTAGTTGGCCTTGATCGCGGCGGCCGCGTCACCGGTCAGCGGCTTGATCGCGCCCCGCTTCACGAACTCGGCCACCACGCCGGGCTGCGAGATCAACGCGACATCCGGCGGCGAACCCCCGGCGATCCGGCTGTTGAGCAGCACCGGCAGATCGTTGCCACCGGAGGTGTACTTCACCGTCGCGCCGGTCTTCGCGGCGAAGGCATCCAGCACCGCCTGGAAGTTCGCCTGCTCGGCACCGGACCACGTGGCCGCCACCTCGACGGTCTTGCCGGCAAGGTTCGCGTCCGGCGCGCCGGACGTCGGGCCGGCATCGCCACCGCACCCTGCGGCGGTGGCGAGGACCGCCGTCGCCACGGCGAGCGGCACCCATCGTCGTATCATGGACCCTCCTGAATCTGACCTGCGGATCGGGACTGAACCGGAGCGGGCGACGACCCGCCGCCTGCCCCGCGTTCGGAGTCGAGGGCGGGGGTGTGGGGGGTCCACCCCGGGGGGCGGGCGGCCGGCGCCGGCCCGGGGGAGGGGGGGGGGGGGGGGCCCCCCCCCAGCCGGACCCACAGGGT
>NZ_JBFABB010000002.1:13476-152388 GCF_040640035.1 Micromonospora sp. NPDC023633
TTTAATCTCACATGCGTTGGGGTACTTACCCGCCGGGGCGGACCCCCCGCCCCTGGCCCGGGTTTGGGATTCCACCGCGGTTGAGTGGCAGCTCAACCGCGGTCGACGGACGCCAGACGCCGGACCGGATTCCGGAGTGGCGGTCGACCCACCCTCATCCGTCCCCATCTGGGTCGACGCTTATCGATCACATCCCATTAACCGATCGGTGATGTGCGCCGAGTGTTCAACACCACCGCGTTTCCCGGAAGTCAGCTGGGCGCTATGTGACGGGACCGACGAATACCTCACAAGATCCACTTGCCCGAATCCGCTCCGACTCGCCGGTAACTAATCGACGGTCCACCCCGAACTGGGAAAACGCCTTTCGGATCGGCGCGCCGTCCCAAATTCCGGTGGCACCGGGTTGGTGAACGAACCGTCACGATCTTGAGATTGGGCACCACTGCGATGTCCGCCCTGTTACCGCAACACTTCTATCCGACAAAGAAAGTGCAACCGGATTTGAGCCATGCACCGTCCGGAGCCGTACAACCACTGTCGAGGTAGACGACGTGATGGGAGGACAGCGTGGAGGACCTGGCGGGGTACACGGTCGCCGTCCTGTCGGAGCGTCGTCGACACGACCTCGCCACCCTCCTGGAGGCCACCTCGGCACGGACGATCAACGTCCAAGCGGTCCGCTCAGTGGCCCAACCGGTGGCGGAGGCCGTTGCCGTCGCCACCCGCGCCTGCGTCACGAGACCGGTGCACGAGGTCATCGTGTCGTCGGGCCTGGGCCTGCGGGCCTGGCTGCGCGTGGTCCAGCAGACCGGCCACCTCAACGCGCTCACCGACCGGCTGACGCACGCCCGTCTGCTGGCCCGCGACGGGCACGCGGCCGACACGCTGCGGGATCTCGGCCTGAGCCAGATATGGGCAACCGCCTCCGCGACCACCGAGGATCTGTTCCGCTATCTCCTCGCCCAGCCGATGACCGGCCGCCAGGTGGTGGCGCAGATCGAGTCGGAGCCACAGCGGGAGTACTGCGAGGCCCTACGCCGCAACGGGGCGACCGTGGTCGAGGTCATCACCAACCGGTTTCTCCCGCCGCTGCGGATCGACATCCTGCGCCGACTGTGCGGAGTCATCGTCCGGCGGCAGGTCGACGCCGTCGCGCTGACCGGGGCGGCCGCCACCGAGAACCTGTTGCGCCAGGCCGAGGCCGACGGCGTACTCGGCGAGGTGCTCAACGCGCTGACCGCCGACGTCGTGCCGGCCTGTCTGGGTCACCTGGCGGCGGAGCCGCTACAGGCGTTCGGCCTCAGCGCGTACGTGGCGAACAGTCCCGCCCTGCCGGACCTGGTCGAGGTCCTGGCGAACCAACTCCCGGAACGGTCGCTCCAGCTCGACGTGCAGGGTCACCGGGTGGAAATCCGCAGCCGGGCGATGGTGATCGGCCACCAGGTGATTCCGGTCCAGCCCGGCCCGATCTCGGTGTTACGGGCGCTGGCCCGCCGTCCCGGCCGGGTGCTGTCCCCGGCCGAGATCCGGGCAGCCGCGCCGAACTGGGCCGACGTCGACGACCACGCCGTCGAGATGGCGGTGTCGCGGCTGCGACGAGCCTTCGACGACACCCCGCTGGACGGCATCGACCTGATCCAAACTGTGATGAAGCGTGGCTACCGGTTGGGGGCCTGAGCGCTCACCAACGCCCTGAGATGCTTCTATAACTGTCAAGTGGTGCTGGTAGCTGGGCGTGTGCCGGTCAGGGTTCTGAAGAGTTGCCGGCAGAGGTAGCGCTTGAGGTTGCGCATGACCTCGCATTTGGTGCGTCCTTCGGCGGTGCGGCGGGTGACGTAGGCGCGGGTGCGGGGGTGGTGGCCCATGCGGACCAGGGCGACGGTGTAGAGGGCTCGGTTGAGGCGGCGGCCGCCGCCGCGGTTGAGTCGGTGTCGGGTGGTGTTGCCTGATGAGGCTGGTAGTGGTGATGCGCCGGCAAGGGCGGCGAACGCGGCCTCGGAGCGGATGCATCCGGGGTGTGACCACGCCAGCAGAACGGTCGCGGCGACGACGGCGCCGACGCCGGGCAGGTCGAGCAGTTGCGGTGCCTGTGTGGTGACTGCTTCATGCAGGGCGGCGAGTTCGGCGTCGAGAGCGCGGATGCGTCCGGCCAGGCGGACGCCTTCCAGATCGCTTTCGAGGGACGGCTCACCCCGGCCAACCACTGACCACGTCAACAACCAAGATCAGCCGTTAACTTCACTCCCCGACCTGGCGACGGCATCGGTGCCCGACCCGTCTTCTGCGTAACCCGTCCCGGCGGACGACCCACCCCAAGGCGGTTGGTCATCGCGCACCGTCGGGACTGGCCGGCACCTACCCGGTGCCGGCCAGTCCCGACTTGTGCCCGCCGCTCACCACGGGCGACTCAAGGATCAGTTGGTCCGGGCAGAGGCCCACGTCGCGAGTTAATCGGCGCAGGCCGCTCGCCTCAAGGCGAGGATCCACAACCATCACCGGCCACCCGGCGACGTGGTGGACACGCACTGACTAGAGCTCGTCCGCCGATGTCCTTCTGCGACGCACGAAGACGATCAGGGCCGCACCGACGGAGATCATCAGGACTCCGATGGAGCCGACCCGGGCGGTCATCGAACCTGTTGTCGGCAGCTTGTCGCAGGTGCCCGGGTCCTCGTACTCACCGATCAGCTTGTAGTCGTCGCCGGGAAACACCACATTCACGACGCGCCCTCGTCCGGAGGCGAAGACGACCGTCTCCTCTCCCCCGTCGGAGGCCGTGAGCTTTTTCTCCTGCGTTCCATAGGTCGCGACCGCCTCCATCGGCGGCATCCCCTGACCAGGATGGGTGACGGTCACCTTCAGTTCGGTGCAGGTCGACTCGGTGGACATCGTGGGCAGCCCGCAGGTCGAGGGCCGCGACCACAGATATCGAGCGACTTCCTTGTCCCGCTCGGTCACGACGATCTGGCCAGCGCCCGCCGGCATCGGCAATTCCACCGACTTTCCCGCGGGCACCTTGACGGCGTGGTCCACACCGTTCGCGGTGACCCGGAACGTCACCGGATAGTGACCACCGCTGAGATGGACGTCGACCGACCCATCGCAGGCCGGCGCAAACGTGGCCTTCGGATGTGCGCAGGACACGGCACCGCCGTTGTAGGCGCCGAGCGGGCCGGCGGAGCGGTTGCCGGGCTTGCCCTTGCTGCCCAGCTTCCTGTCGCCGTAGCGCTTGCCCTTCTCCACCATCGGCGTGATCAGCTCGCTCTTGCCACCCCAGACGAGGTCGACCTGGGTGTAGCACTTCGGCACGTCGACCTTCAGCTCAACCTTACGGCGCCTGGCGTCGATCACCGCGACGTCGTGGTCGTGCGCATACTGCGGCCAACTCGCCTTGGCGCTCGGCGCGAAGTAGGAGGCAAGAAGGACCTCCTGCTTCTGGTCCTTGCACAGTGGCAGGTCACCGGCGAGCTCGACCGTCGCGCGGCCCTTCGCACCGTCGAACGTATGCTTGTACGTCGCCTGTGCCATACCGACGCATTGCGGCGTTTCCTTGCACGTCCCCTTGAGGCCAACGGCGCGGCCAGAGTCGGTGCTGGAGACGCCGGTCCGGTCGCCGTTGCGCTCGAACCAGGTCGCCGACACCGTCAGGGTGGCACTCGTCGTCGTGCCCGGCACTCGCTGCGCACCGGTCACCACGCCTTTCGGACCGTCGCCGTCGGTGTCGGCGCTGATCGCGCTGCCCGCCTTGATCCCATCGATCAGCGTCTGCGGCCGCGCGACGAGCTTGGTGATCTGAGCGTATCTGTCCTCCCAACTGCCGTTGTTCACCTGCCAGGTGATCTCATAGGTGCCGTCCGGCTGGCACACCGCCGTCCCGCTGACCCCGGTGCGATGTGCTGCGGCGGGGCTCGCCGCCACCAGCACCGCGAGCATGCCGAGCAGCAGGCTGCACGCCAGGGAAAGCAGCCTTCGGAGGGGTCTGTTCACGTCAGTCACTCCACAGATGGAAGGGATGGTTTCGGGGTCCGGCGCATCGGCGGCGGCGCCGCACCCTTGGCGTCCCTGTGTGCACGTGCCGCAGGACGTGCATGGATCACTCTGTGGCGAGGTTGATACGAAAGGTTTCTGTTAATGATCGACCGCGCGGTCCACGGCCGCGGAGCACCGCCAGCCGCGCGTAACCCCAGTCACCGCAGTCGGCAACCGTCCGCAGCGCCCACCGCATGCGCTCTGCGGCTTCTTCCGGATGCTCACCGAGCTCGTACGCGACCTCGGCTACGCAGCCGGAGACCCGGCGGCGCACGAGTTCGCCAGCGATTGCCCGGCGCACCTGCTGGCGATCGGGATGCTGCGACGGCTGTAGCGTCGACGCGAACAGAGCTTCGGCGAGCCTCACGGTCCGATACCTCAACATTGCGTCACTTCCTCCCTGCCGGCCACCCACCGCGATCCCCCATGCGCCCGCACCGAACCGTCCCACCACGGCAGATCGCGGCCGAAGACGGCGAACCCTCGCGGGTCACCGGGATAGCGCAGCCCGCGGCGCAGGGCGCGGAATCCCATCCGCCGATACAGCCGCCACGCCCGCGACCGCGCGTCGGTCGTCTCCGCCGTCGACAGCACCACCGTCCGCGAACTGGCCGATGACAGCATGCCTCGCAGCATTGCCTCACCCAGCCCTATGCCCTGGCAGGCCGGTCGGACGTGTAGCTCCGACACGGTGCAGGCGTCGTCGAGCCACCGCCTGCGATCGGCTACGACCGGCATCGCATCGGCCACCCAGTCCCGCCACCACTGGCCGGGCCGACACAGGTAGCCGTAGCCGAACCCGACGATGTCGGCCAGCGGCCCCACAATGGCCACCGCCCGGAACCCGGGCATCGTCAGGTGTTCGATCAGCTGCCGACGGCTGCCTTCCCGCATCGCCGGGCCATAGCCCATCGCCTCGGCAAGCACATCGATGGCCTCGTCCGCCCGGATGGCGAGCTGCTCGGGCGTCCACATGACCAGGCATGCACTCATCGCATCTGGCACCGATACCTCCGACAGGTCGGGCAGTGGCGGCTGACCGTCGACCGGGTGAAGGCCACCGGACGGCTGCCGCACGCCTCACAGACCAGCGACAGGACCTGCCGGCCACGCCGGCTGCCGGTGAACCAGGACGCGCCCCGGACCACGCCGACGTCACCAGAGTGGATGGCGTCATCGAGGCATTGAGCGCGTACGGGGCAGACGATGCAGCGTTGCACGGCTTTGTGCCACATCAGGCGGGACTCGAACCACGACGGGTCCAGCCCCCTGCATTCGGCTTGCTCCCACCACGACTGGTGGGGCTTCGTGATTTGTAGTGCCGTCATACTCCCCAATACGGGCAGGACCAGCCCGTGGATCAGTTCAGACCGATTCTTGAAGTACCCCGGGTTCGACGGAGGCGGTGATCATTGCGCGGGGGCTACCGTAGCTTCGATGTAGTGCAGGGCCTCGTACTCCACGCCTTCACCGCACGGGATGCGGGTGGCATCGGCGACCAGAGTCGGTTCGGCCCGGGTCGCGGTGTTTTGACGCAACACTGATCGCCGCTCGTAATACCGAGTGACGACGAAAGACCTGGGCAGGGACGGCTTGACAGGGCATTTGTCCGAGGCGTACCCCTGATCGGCCTGCACATCTCACGAACCCGCCGCCCGTCGACGGCCTGTTCGACGCGGCCTTCGAGGCGGCCGACGACGGCTGATTGGCGATCCCTGGTGGTAGCGGCCAGGAGATGGCGCGTCGAGGGCACGTCGCGCCCGTTGTGAACCAGGAGTCAGGTGCATCCGTAGCTACGGTCGTGAACCTCGTTGACGTACTGCCAGAGGGGCTGCGGCGGCGGGTGGAACGGGCGGGGTTGTGCCGGAGGCAACCGGCACAACCTTCCTGACTCGTCACGGCCGCCCCCGCTCCCCCTGCCCCCCCATCGGCCCGCCCCAGGAACGGAGAAAACGCGATGACGCGTACCCCTGAAGGCTCTATTTCCCGACGCACGCTGCTGCGTGGTGCGGCCGCCGCCGGTCTCGCGACCGCGACCACCGGCGCCGGCCTCGCCGCGGCGCCCACGCCGGCGCTCGCCGGACCGGCCGGCTTCCCCAGCTATCGGTACGTGCGCGACGCGTTCGCCAGCCCGTTGCGCTACAACCCGACCGGCGAGTTCATCTTCCCGTGCGTGCGCGGTGTCTACGACAAGATCGGCGGCTATCTCGGTCGCTACTACCTCTACTACGCGCCGCACGACGCGCCCGGCGGGATCTGCCTCGCCTACGCCGACCGGCTCGAGGGCCCCTACACCGAGTATGCCGACAACCCCATCATCGACCGGGTGCTGCCGAGCACGACGGTGAGCCACGTGTCGTCGCCGCACGTGGTGTGGGACGCGCCGACCCGGCAGTTCTACCTGTACTTCCACGGCGAGAACTACACGACCCGGGTCGCCCGCTCGACCGACGGCGTCCACTTCACCGACGAGACGCCGATCCTGTCGACGAGACTGGTTCCCAACACGACCGAGACCTCGTACGCACGAGTCTTCGAACACTCCGTGGCCGGCAAGGGCAACCGCTACGTGATGGTGTTCATGGGCTACCACACGATCGGGCCGGGCACCCGGAAGATCTTCTGGGGCTGGTCGCCGAACGGCTGGAGCGGCTGGCAGTTCGACCCGAACCCGCTGGTGTCACCGTCGGGCGACGGGCTCACCGACATCTCCGCGCCGCACCTGTTGAAGCGCAACGGCACCGCCTATCTCGCGTACCACGGCAACAGCGGCAACATGTATCTGACCGAGATCGGCAACAACTTCGACCGCGAAATTCACCTCGGCGTGTTCCACCGACCCATCGCGTCGGACAACGGCCGGGTGGCGTCGCCGGCGTTCGGCACCGACGGCGGCGTGGAGTACATGCTCTACGAGGCCGGGCCCCGCCTCGACGCCAGGATCTGCGTGGCCCGCGCGGTCTAGTGCGCTGACCAAGGGCAGTATCGGGCGAGGGAGTCGAGGATTTCCTCGGCGGTCATGGCCCACACGAACGGTTCCGGGTTACGCGCGCCCCCACCCACCCGTCATCTACACAGGAGGCCTCTATGGTCAACGATCGGCTTGCATCCGCCCTCAGCCGTCGAACCCTGTTGACCGCTGGTGCTGGCGTCGGCGCTGCGGCACTGGCAGTCATCTCCTCCCGCGCATTCTCCGACATGTCGACGACCGCACGGCCCGACGGGCTTCCTGCGGCCCGTGGAATGTCGGCGACCGCAGAGCCCGACGGGCTTCCTGCGGGCCATGAGTCGTCGACGACCGCAGAGCACGACAGGCTGCCTTTGCTGGCTCCGCTGCCCGCCGGGGCGCCGGACCGTAACCTGTTCACTCCCCTAGAGCAGCGCTTCGCCGGCTACCTGGCGCTCCTGCCCGGCATCACCAACGACATCGAGGACCGCGACCCTGCCAACTACGGCTTCATGACGGGCGGCTGGTGGCGCAAACCGGCCGCGCCGTACAACGCCCGGGTGCAGGAGCACGTTTACACCCTCAGTTGGTTCCACGCCAACCAAAGGTCCTGGAATCCGTACCATCGCGACCCGGCCCTCGCCGGCCGCCTCGACGCCGCGCTGCAGCACTATCTCGGCCTCCAGCACGACGACGGCTCCTGGCCGGAGTACAACCCCAACGAGCACTCCCTGGCGGCCACCGGGTTCGGGCTCGGTTACCTGGCGAAGACGCTGGCGAACCTCCGCCAGTCGAAAGCACTCCCGCCCCGGCAACGGGAAATCGAGGCAGCCCTCAGGAACGGCATGTCGTGGTTACTCAACCCCAAGAACGGTATCTGGCGCACCCCGATCAACTGGACCAATCAGGTCTCCGCCGGACTCGCCGGTTCGACGCTCGCGCTGCAGCTCACCCCGGACGCCGCGCTGCACACCCAACTGGCGGAGCGGATTGACTTCCTGGCCGAACACGGACAGAGCCGGGCCGGCTTCTTCTACGACCCGACCGGCATGGACATCAACTACAACTTCGAGGTCATGCTGCCGGAGTTGGCGGAGATCTACGCCCTCACCAGCAACCGCACGGTGCGCGACATGGCCCGCAAATTCGCGGACTGGTTCGGCTACAACCTGCTCCGCGAACCGGACGGCTCCGGATGGCTGACCTACTACGCCATGTCCGCCCGGACCAGCGTGGCCTACTACGACAACGTGGTGCCCGAACCGGATCGGACCAACCTGGCCTCCATGTTCATCCCCGACGTCCCGGCCTTGGGCGCCTTCTTCACCTCCCGTGAAGACCGCGCCGCCGCCCGAGCGGCCTGGGCGGCCGGACCCGGGCCCGCGCCCGCAAAACAGGACACGTCGCCGCGCATCATCGCGCACACGGCGTATGCCGAGGCGCTACCCACCGCGGCGGAGAAGGAAAAGGCGATCCAGGCGTTGCCGTACCTGCGGCTGCCGGAGTTCGCCGAACTGCGCCGCGACTCCGCCTTCAACCAGGACTATCTGTACATCCGCCGGCCCGCCCTCTACTTCGGCGCGTTCTTCGGCACCCGGCCGACCAGCACCGTACGCAGCGGCCCCGGCTTCCTCTGGCACCCGAAGGCCGGCACGATCGTGCACGCGCAGAAAACCGACACCGGGTGCTGGGCGACCGTGCTGCCCAACGGAAACCCGGACGGCCGAAGCAACCTAGTCGCCGAATATCTGATCGGCGACCGGGGGTGGCAAGGCCAGCACCTCTCGCCTGGTAGTGCACCCCTGGTGGTCCGTTACCGCATCCCCGACTCCCGGATCACCACCAAACTGACCATCACCCGGAGTACGGTGGTCCGCTCGGTTCAGGTCACCTCCGCCGCCACGGAACAGATCCCCCTCGTCCTACAGCCGGAGGACATCGTCACCTTCGCCAACGGCAAGCCCGCCGCGTACGGCCAGAACTCAAGCGCGCAGACCGACGGCCTGATCATCCGGCGAAACGACACGACCATCACCGTCGCGTGGGACCGCACCCGCCCGGCCACGCTTTTCACCTCGTCCCGGACCTACCTGCGGGACGCGCGCCGGCGGATCCACGTGCTGCGCATCCCGCACGACGGCCGGATCGTCGTCGAGATCACGCTCTCGTGATCACCGCTTGACGCGCCACCTTCGGTGCCCGCCACGAGCAGGCACCGCGGGTGGCCTCGTCTGAAATCCCTCGCCTATACGGAGCCTCTCGAAGGCCCAGCCCTGGATGGCGCGGGAGTCGCCGCCGGCCCGCTGGTCTGAGTCAAGTTGCTCGCCGTGCTGGTGGTTTGCATCTTGTCGGCGTCTGGAACAGCCAACAATGACTAGATCTGAGCGAGCTGTTTTTGGGCCTCGCGTGCGATCTCCACTCGGTTGCGGACGTTGAGCTTTCTCAAGATGTGGGCGACGTGCGTCTCCACGGTGCGCCGCGACAGCACCAGTCGCTGGGCGATCTCCGGATTGGACAACCCCTGCACCAGCCGGCGGGCCACCTCGCGCTCGGCCGGCGTCAGCGCCTCCCAACCCGTGGTGACCTTGCGGTGAGTCGATCGAGATCCCCGGCGTACGCCAAACTGGCGCAGCCTGGACTCCAGCCGACGTAGGTCCGGCCAGGCGCCCAACCCCTGATAGATCGTCACGGCCCGAGCGAACGCGTCCCTGGCTTCCGACAGGTCGCCTCGGTGCCCCAACCGGACGGCGGCCTCCTGCAGCGCGAACGCCACCCGTGGCAGCGCATGGATGCTGTCGAAATACTCCGCCGCCGACAGCAGTGGCTGCGGATCATCCGACACAAGTGCCTCGCAGACGTTTGCTGCCGCCACAACCTGTGGCGCATCGCTGCTTTTGGCATCCAGGTCGGCGGCCCGGGCAGCCGCTGCGGCGAGATCGGTGCGGTCGGCGGCCAAGGCCAGCCGCACGAACTCCATCAGTGTCTCCCAACGACTGTATTGGGTGCGCTGGGAGTACTGCTCCTCCAGCCACGGGGCCATCAGCGCCACCGCCGCAGGGAGATCACCGTCGGCCTCGACCAACAGTGCCTGCGCCTCGATCAACGACTGGCCGTTCAGGCGCAGCACTCCGCTCGTGTACTGGACGTGCTCCACCGAGGCCAGATAGGCCTCGGCCTCCTCTCGCTGCCCCCGCCGCGCATGGATCAACGCCGCCGCCCCACGCAACCGCAGCAGATGCTGAATGTGCCCGACGTCGCCCATCGCGTCCACATACAAGAGTGACTGGTCCCAATCACCCGTGTGCAGAAACTGCTCGGCGGCGACAAGCTGCGTTTGAAGGAGACGTGTGGTCGCACCAGCGCTCTCGGCGAGCGCCGACGTGGCCGACAGCGCCGTGGCGAACTCCCCGTACCGGTAGAGGTTGGCGAGCAGCGCCACCCGGTTGACCATGAGGAGAAGCCGAACATCCATCGACTCCATGTCGCCCCCGACAACCACGGAAAGACCGCGCTCGGCGAGTTCCAGCGCCTCGCTATAGCCAGGCGCGTCAACCATCAGGGCCACCAACGCCCACCCGACCGAGACTGGGTCGTCGCAGGCCTCCCCCTCGCTGATCGCCAACTGGGCATGGACCCTCCCGTCCTCCCGGTTGTCGCTGAAGAGAAGATCGGACGCGAGCAGGGCACGCAGTCGGCTGCGCCACGGCGGCACCAGGTCAGGTCGATCTAGCACCTCCGAGATGAGGGACCAGTCCCGCTCAGATTGACCGGACATACCGAATCCCCGAGCCAGGTTCCACGCCACTTCACCGACAAGGGCTGGGTCCGACACGGTTCGAAGGGCCTCCGTGCCCAGAGCCACGAGGTCGTCCAGACGATGCTGCAACCGGAGCACGGTGGTAAGCCGGGCGAGGTAGACATCACGCCGCGGGTCACCGGGGTGAACAGCCGTCAGCGCTCGCTGGAGGAGATCCGCGGCGATCAGGGGTGCCGCGTACAACGCGGCCGCGGGCAGGTCGGCCAGCCAATCCAGCATCCGTCCTTCGGGCCTTTCCGACGTGGCCAGGAGGTGTCTGGCGACCCGATCCCATGGGGCGCCCGCTTCCGCGAGGACCTTGGCCGCATGGCCGTGCATACCGTCGCGAACCGCCGCTGGCGTTTCTTTCTTCAGCACCTCGGCTATGAGCGGATGACGAAACGACAGCCCGGCGCCGGAGTCGGAGAGCACGCCAGCTTCCACGGCTTCGCTCACCGCGTCGACCAGGGTGGGAACGGGGCGGCTCGACACCAACGCGAGGTCGTTCATCGAGAAATGGGTTCCGAGTAGGGCACAGCTGCGCAAGGTTGCTCGCGTCGGCCGGGGAAGGAAATCCAATCTCCGGCTGATGGCAGCCGCCACCGACGCCGGCGGCTCGCCCTTCGGAGAGTCGAGCTCAGCGACATCGCGGGACACATGCACCTGCCCGTCGCGAACGAGGGCATTGAGCATCTCCCGCACGTACAAGGGGTTCCCCCCAGCCTTGGCCAGCGCCTCGGTCAATTGCGGCCCCGGCGACGCGGACAGCAGCGAGGTGACCATCGTGGTCACGTCTGGTAGTGCCAGCTCGTCGAGTCGGATCAACGGCGCGGCCAGCCGATCGATCACGATCTCACGTAGGCGGTCTACCTCCTCACGCCGGGGAACGGGGCGGCACGCGCTGATGAGCACGAGGGGCGCTTGACTCGCGATGCTCGTCAATCTGTGCCACACCCCGAGGCTGGCGACATCAGCCCATTGAAGATCATCGACTGCCAGCACCACCGATGCTTGAGTGGCCTCACGGTCGACCAACGCGAGTACTCGCTCGCTCGCTGCCAGCACCGCGTCTGTCCCGGAGCCGCGCCCTGCCAACAGCTCCGCGATCTCCGACCGATACTCGTCCACCGTGTGCCCACCGAGGTCGAGACACTCTGCTATCACCTGCAGCGCAAACAACTGGGTCAGACTGTCGGCCGTCCCATGGAAGACGCGCATGCCGAGGGAACGTGCATGCGCAAGCCCGGCGTTGAGCACCGCGGATTTGCCGATCCCGGGCTCGCCTTCGATCCAAACCCCTCCGCCGCGGCCCTCGGCAGCGTCACGGACAACACCGCGCAGAACATCGAGCTCCGCCCCGCGCCCGATGACCTCATCGCCACTCATTACGGCATCGTACGCAGAGCGGCTATGGACAGCCGTTTGCCACCAGTGCAGTTGCAGGCGGTATCCAGCCGGACACGAACATGCCGCCGTTCATACCCGCCTGGTGCTGCGGCGCGCATCGCGACGAGCCGGTGCGGTTGCCTCAGTACGCTGAACTGCCGGCCGTACCTGGCTGAATACTGTGAACGGGGGGTTACACGCGTCCGTAGCTACAGACGTGAGCCCTCGTTGACGTACTGCCACAGGGGCTGCGGCGGCGGGTGGACAGAGCGGGTTGTGCCGGTGGCGGCCGGCACAACCCTCCTCCCCCGGCCCACGCCGCATTCGCGGGCACGTCTGTTTGGAGGCCGCTACAGGGCTACCGCCGGCTCTCGTGGTCTACGAGCCTCCGCCGCTTCTGTCCGAAGGCCAAGCCGAGTGTGCCAGGCGGAATTTCCCCGGCGGCCAGTCGCCGCCGCAGACGCCATCGCCTTATCGGCCGCGGAATCCACATTCGTCGAGTCACCGTACGCTCCCTTGCTGGCTGAGTGGGGTGCGGCAGCAGAACCTTCATCACCTGCCACCGCACCCCGCTGAAGGGGCCACGACTCACCAACGCGTTGTCACGCGTCCGGTCTTGGACCTGCGCAAGGTGTCGCTCCTTGCCGGCCTGGTGGTGCTCGCACCGGCAGCACCACTTTGGTATTTGGCCGAACTGGTTGTACGGAAACGGCGGAAGTCGATATCGACGACGCCGGCTTGATCAGGCGACGGGCCGGTCCTGGCAGTCCAGGTTCCGTGACGAGGCGGCCGGACCAGCGGGCCCTGGTGCTCCGGTCCGGCCTGGCCGATCTGCTCAGTCTCGGGTAAGCAGGTATGCCCGGATCGGGTCGAAGGTCACGTTGACGTTGACCCCTTCACCGAGCGCCTCACGCGGGTCGGCCCCGGGCTCGGTGACGGTGATCGTTCCGCCGGTGGTCTCCACCTCGTAGTCGATGCTGGGGCCGTGGAACGTGGATCGCAGCACAACACCGATCCCGGTACCGCCGTCGGTCACCGGCACGAGGCGGGCGTTCTCGGGCCGTACCATCAGGGCCCCTTGGGTGCCGGTGGCAACCTTCGGATGGGCGGGCACGGTGATCTGGCGGTCCAGGACGGTGAGCGTGGCCAGGCCGTCGCTGACCCGCTCCGGTACCGCCTCCAGGAAGTTCGCCCGGCCGATGAAGTCGGCGACGAAGACGCTGGCCGGCCGGGCATAGATCTCGCCGGGGCTGGCGACCTGCTCGACCTTGCCTTTGTTCATCACCACGATCCGGTCGGACATGCTCATCGCCTCGTCCTGATCATGGGTGACGTACATGCTGGTGATGCCGAACATCTTCTGGATACGGCGGATCTCGGCCCGCATCGCGTTGCGCAGCTTGGCGTCCAGGTTGGACAGCGGCTCGTCGAAGAGCAGCACCTTGGGCTGCACGACCAGTGCCCGGGCGAGTGCCACCCGCTGCTGTTGCCCGCCGGAGAGCTCGTGCGGGCTGCGGTCCTCCAGCCCGACCAGGTTCATGCTGGTGACTGCCATCCGCATGGCGGCGGCGATCTCGTCCTTGCGCTTGTTCTGCAGCTTGAGGCCGTAGGCGATGTTCTGGGCCACGCTCAGGTGCGGAAACAGCGCATAGCTCTGGAACACCATGGCCATCGGTCGCCGCTGTGGCGGCAGGTTGTCGATGTCCTTGCCGTCGAGCATGATGCGCCCGCCGGAGGCGTCCTCGAACCCGGCCACCATCCGCAGGGTGGTGGTCTTGCCGCAGCCGGAAGGGCCCAGCAGGGTGATGAACTCCCCGGGCTGCACGTCGAGGTCCACCTGGTCCACCGCGGTCACCAGGCCGGTACGTCCGTTGAACCGCTTGGTCAGTGATTCCAGTTGGAGGCGACCGCTGGCGGTCTCACGGGTCGCGGGAGCGGCCATTGCAGGTGCGGCGGTCATTGCTCCTTCTGCCTTTCGGTTTTCGCGGTGCGGTGCAGCGAGGCACCCGCGCCGACAATGAGGCGGATCAGGCCGAAGCCGGCAAGCACGATCGCGGTCAGGACGGTGCAGTAGGCGAACGCCACCCCGTATCTGCCGGTGCTGGCGGCGCTGAGCACCTGGGAAGTAATGATCTTCGTTTCCGGGGTGACCAGCAGAACGATGGTCGACACCGAGGTCATGCTGCGGGCGAAGCTGTAACTCAGTCCGGTGAGCAGGGCCGGGCGGATCAGCGGCAGCGTGACGAAACGAAACGTCTGCACCGGGCTGGCGCCCAGGTCCGTCGACGCCTGCTCGATGTGCGGGTGCAGCTGACTCAGCGCGCCGACCGCGATGCGCTGCCCGGCCGGGATGCTGCGCACCACGTACGCCAGCACGATCGACACCGCCCCGGCGGCGAGCGCACTGCCGCCGACCAGGCTCGGGAAGACCTCGAAGTCGCCGATGTACCGGTCGGGCCGGTAGGCCAGGACGAACCCGATGCCGAGCACCGTGCCGGGCACGGCGACACCGAGGGTGCCCCCGAGGTCGAGCAGCCAGGCGGTGCGGCGCAGGTGACGCACGACCAGCCAGGCGATCACGAGCCCGACCACGCCCGCGATCGGGGTGGCGATGGCTGCGAACGTCAGCGTGTCCACGACGGCTTCCACGCCGACGCCGGCGACCACCTCTTTCAGGTAGTCCAGCGTCAGGCTGTTGTCGACGCCGAAGACCTTGGTCACCGAACCGACGATCACGGTGCCGTACAGGCTGACGATGATCGCGGCGATGAACACGGCAAGCCCGTAGATCGGCCAGCGGCCCCAGCCGGTCATCAGGTGGACGCTGCCCGATGGCTTGCCGGTGATCGTGGTGCGCACCTTGCGGTTGAGCCACCAGCGCTGGCCGAAATACATCGCCAGCGAGGGCACGAGCAGGATCACGCTGTAGACCGCGGCGCTGGTCAGGTCGTATTCGCCGGTCACCGCCAGGTAGGCGCGGCTGGCCAGCACGGTGTAGTCGCCACCGAGCACCAGCGGGTTGGCCAGGTCGGCGATCGCTTCGACGAACAGCAGCAGGAAGGGTGCCACCAGGCCGGGGGCGATCAGCGGCAGGATCAGGGTGCGCAGGATCTGCCAGCGGCTGGCGCCCATGTTCATGGCGGCCTCCTCCAGCGCCGGGTCCAGACCGCGGAGCATGCCGAGCAGGCCCAGGTAGGCGACCGGGAACAGTGACAGCGAGAGTACGAAGACCAGGCCGTCGAGGCCGTAGATGTCGTATTCGAGCCCGAAGATGCCGTTGCTGATCACGCCGCGGCGGCCGTAGAGGACGACCGTCGCGGTCGCCACCGCGAACGGTGGGCTGACGATCGGCATCATCGCGATCACATGCAGAATCTTCTTGCCCGGCACGTCCAGGCGGGCCTGGACGAAGGCGAACAGGAAGCCCAGGGCGGTGCCGCACAGGCCGACGAGCGCGCCCAGGACCAGGGTGTTGCGCAAAATCGTCAGGTCGACCTGGGAGGTGAAGAACTCTGCGTAACGGGGCAGCGCGTTCGGCGCGAAGGCGGTGGCCAGAACCGCGATGAGCGGGATGGCCGCGCCGATCGCCACCAGCGCGGCGCTGGCGGCGATCAGCACCCGGATACCCGGGTCAACCTTGCGCCGCCGCCGCGTGGTGGCCACCGTCGGCACGGTGGCCAGGTCACGGTCAGGCAGCAGGGCGGTCATGACTTCGGTGCCTGCGCAACTTCTGCGTCGAAGCGCTTGTTGAGCGCTGACTTGGCCTCACCCGCGGCGACCGCGTCGTAGTCGACCAACTTGATCGAGGACAAATCGACGACCTTCTCGGAAACCTTCGCTCCGGGGTTGGTCGGGAACTGGTAGGCCTTCACGGTCGGGCCGATCTCCTGCGCCTCGGTGGTCAGTGCCCAGTCGATGTACTTCTTGGCGCTGACCGGGTTCTTGGCCCCCTTGACCAGGGCGACGCCGCCGGTCTCGTAGCCGGTGCCCTCGGCGGGGAAGCTGACCTTCAGGTCGGGGAAGCCGGCCTCCATGGTGGCCACGCAGTCGTGGGAGAAGATGGCGCCGACAGCGACCTCACCGCGGGCGACCATCTGAGCCGGTGCCGCGCCCGACTTGGTGTACTGCAGGACGTTCGGGTGCAGCTTGCGCATGTACTCCAGCGCCCTGGTCTCGTCGCCCCCGGCCAGCTGGACCTGCGTCCACAGCGCGGTGTACGAGGTACCGGAGGTGGACGGGTGGGCGATCCCGATGTCCTTGGACAGCTTCGGGTCCAACAGGTCGGCCCAGGAGTCGGGAACCCCCAGGCCCTTTTTTTCCAGCAGCTTGGTGTTGCTGCAGAAGCCGAGCGCGCCCACGTAGACCCCGGTCCAGATGCCCTGCGGATCCCTGTACTTGGTCGGGATGACGCTCGCGTTGGGTGAGACGTACGGCTCCAGCAGCCCCTCGGCCCCCGCCGCCGCGAAACCGTCGGCCGGGCCGCCGTACCAGACGTCAAATTCCGCGTTGGACTTGCCGGCCTTGATCCGGGCGAGTGCCTCGCCGCTGGACAGCCGGACGAAGTCGGCCTTGACCCCGGTGGTCTCGGTGAACTTCTTGGTCGTCGCCGCGCACCAGTCCTCCGTGGCGCCGCAGGCCACATGCACGATGTGACCGTCGGTTGCCGCGTTGTCGGCACTCGACTGCTCCTTGGCACAGCCCGCAGTGGCGGCCACGACGGTCAAAGCCGTCAGCGCCACCGCCCACCTTCTCATCACGACGTCGACCTCCGTATCGCGGAGCCGCAGGGGCTCGCAGCTCGATGTTTCGGCAAGGTTAGGCGTGTGTGACAGGCCGGGCGGTAACGCCGAAGTGAGCCTCAGTGACGCCGCTGTCACCAACACTGAACCGCGCACGGCGCCGGCACGTACGTTACGTAGATCCGGTTGATGGGCGAGGGTGGCGATGATCGCGGGCTGGTGGCTGGTGACCGCGGCGCTGGGCGGCATACTGCTCGGCGCCGGGGCGAGCGCGACGGTGCTGCGCCGGCGAGCCCGGTCACGCGAGGCCGAGCTGGTCCACCTGGAGACCCTCTTGCAGCGGCGGGCTGACCAGGTCAACGCGCTCAGCCACGAGCTGCGTACCCCGATCAGCATGATCAAAGGCGCGTTGGATCTGCTCAGGGAGGGCACACCGGGCCCGCTCACCCCGGCGCAGGAACGTTTTCTGCAGGTCGCTGGCCATCAGTGCACGCAGGTGATCGCCCTGTGCGAGAGCCTGCTGATCCAGGCGAAGATCGAAGCCGGGCTGTTCACGCCCCGGCTGGAGAAACTGGACGTCTCCGTCGTCGTACGGGACGTGGTCGCGGCGATGCGCTCGCTGTGCGAGCAGCGCGGCCAGCGCATCACCCTGGACACTCCGCAAGTGATGCCGTGGATCCCCGGTGACCCGATGCTGCTGACCCAGGCATTGACTAATCTGCTGTCGAACGCGAGCCGGTTCACCACGCCCGGCGGTAGCATCGACGTCCGCGTCATGGCCATCGACACCGGGGTGGCGATCTATGTGACCGACGACGGTGCGGGGATGACCCGGGCGGAACGGGAGCGGTTGTTCCAGCGCTTCGCCACCGGGTTCCCCCTCGCGGACGGCACCGGGCTCGGCCTGGTCATCACGAAGACGATCGTGGAGCTACACGGAGGCGAAATCATGGTGCATACCGCGTCGACCCGGGGAACCACCTTCCTCCTGACCCTGCCCGGCCAGTCGTGACCGGTGCGGACAGGCCGACCGCGCTGGTGGTCGACGACGAGCCGCAGATGGCGGTCATCGTCGAGTTCGCCCTGCAGACCCAGGACTTCCAGGTCCTGACCGCGCATGACGGGGCGACCGCGCTGCAGCTGTTCAAACAGCACCAGGTGGACCTGGTGATCCTCGACGTGATGATGCCCAGCATGGACGGGCTGACCCTGTGCCAGCGGATTCGGGCCCGCTCCGAGGTACCGATCATGCTGTTGACCGCGCTGGCCCAGCACGACGACGTGATCGCCGGGTTGGAGCACGGCGCCGACGACTACGTCACCAAGCCCTTCCACCCGCGAGAGGTCGCACTCAGGGCCCAGGCGCTGGTACGCCGACGGCGCGACCGCGGTGCCGTCATCCGCATCGGCGACCTGGTCATCGACCCGGGCGCCCAGACGGTGACGCTCTCGCAGCGGCCGCTGGACCTGCCCTTCACCGAATTCAAGCTGCTGGTCCACCTCGCCAACCGGCGGGGCGTTCCGCAGTCGTGGCAGGAGCTGCTGCGCACCGTCTGGGGCACGACGGACCTACTCGGCGGGCGTGACGTGGTCAAGTCGGCGATCTACCGGCTGCGGTCCCGGCTCGCGGCGATCCCCGGCGGCACCAACTACCTGCGCACCCTACGCGGCGTCGGCTACCTCATGCCCGACCTGCCCGCCGACCAACCTTGACATCCTCCCGGCCCTGAAGGGGCCGGGATTCGCACGGTCGCCCGTGAGGTTTCCCGGATATCCGTCGGCCGGCGCTCACCTGCACGATTCGGTCGAGCTTGGCGTCCTTACGCAGAGTTGGCGAACCTACGCCTGCGGACGTCCGGCCTGCGCAGAATCGCGCCCCGGGCGGGGCCGGTGACGTCCCCGATCTCGGGGCTGACACCCGCGACCCGGCACAGCAGTTCCACGTCGTCCAGGAAGCTGTCGTCGTCGTCGTCGAATTCATCGATGTCGTCGATGCCCATCTCGGCAAGTGGCTCGGTCAACACCGTCGGATCGGCGCCTTCGGCAAGGCTGGCGAAGCCGTGCGTGAAGGATGCGAGCACCTCGCCGTCCTCGCTGACCAGGAAGCGGTGGCCGTCATCGGCGCTGCGGAACGACGAGACCGCGAACGTGCCGCGGGACAGATCCGGCCGGTCGACGGCCTCGTAGCCGCCGTCCTCGACGAGCAGGGTGTGTGAGCCCAGCGCGAACGCTGCCACGACCATCCCCTCCGAATCGAGATCCTCGAAGTCGGCCCGCCGTCGCAGCTGCGTCCACGTAGCAGTGGAGATCTCCGCGTCCAGTGCCCCGAATCGGCGCAGCGCCTCGTCCGGGTCGACGTCGTAGATCACCGTGATGCAGTAGGCGGAGCCCGCCTTCAGGCCCTTGGCCAGCCACTCCGGCGCATCACCGTCGTCGTCGGACCCGGCGCTCCGGGCGATGCCCATCTCCCTGCCGAAAACCCAGTGGACAGCGTCGTCGGGGCCGATGAGCACAAGCCGCCACGCGCCGTGAACACCGTCGTCGAGAAACCGCCAGGTCAGCCAGGTGTCGGGTTGCTCGGCCCGGTGGACCTCTGCGGGTTGCAGGACGACGATCGAGGCCAGGCCAGGGCCCAGCCTGGTCCGGTAGACCAGGCCGGTGCCGTCGGCGGTGCGATACACGGTGCGCTTGCCGTTTGCCGACCGGATGAACCGGTTGTGGCGGATCTCCGCCACCGGCGCCCGGTCACCCAGCGACACCGGCTCGATCGGCCCGTGCAGGACGCTGTAGACGGGGAACCCGTCGTCGTACAGCACCGCGTCACCGTCGTCGGAGACGCGCAGCGCGGTGTACTTGACGACCTGCAGGTCACCGCGCCATACGACCTCGTCGCGGGAGTACACCGCAAAGACGCCGCTCGGCTCGAGGCGCAGGACTCCGGCGGCACCCGCGGACCAGGTCACCGTGCCGTCCCGGTCGGCGATCACCGCACGACCATCGGCGTCGTAACGCAGCTCCCACCGGCCGGACCGCGACACCACAGGTTCGTCGAGCGTGTGAAACTGGGGCAGCGCCTCGGGCATACAGGTCCCCTCCGATCAGGTCCGCCGGAGGGCCGGCGAACGCACATGGTTGACACACGGAGCACGCGTACGGCCACCACACAGTTCAACCTCACCGAACTCATCGACCAGGGCCTCGGTCACAGGCCGGGACCGCCACGGACAGCTGACCCATCGGAAGCCGCCGCACTGGCCGGGTCCGGCGCGTCGATCCCACCCGGGCCCGGAGCGCCGGGCCAGGGTTGCTGTGGAGTGAGGTTGTCGGTCATCTCGATGTCGCCCGGGGCAGGTTTCCCGCCCCTCCGGCGACAGCGACTACGCCCGGCCATCCTCACCGGAAGCCAGGTAGTCCAGGAGAGGGCGGAAAGCCGCCACATCGGCCGGATCCGCCGCGTCGATCCCACCCGGGCCCGGAGCGCCCGGCGAGGGTTGCTGTGGGTCGGGGTTGTCGGTCATCTCGATGTCGCCCGACGACGAGGCCTCCCGCTCCTCCGGCGACGCCCCGGGTAGCTGGCCAGAACGCGCCTGTGACCCGCTCGCGTCCTCCCTCCACGCACTGGAGACCCCCGACTGGCTGATGAGACCGCCGGACAGTGTGGCTACGTCGGCTTGCTTAAGGTCCTTTTTCGTTCGGGCCCACTCTTTCATCAGGTACGACATCGGACCGCTCAGTGCGTTGGCTTTCCTTTCCAGAGATATCCAGTCTGGAATCTCGATCGTCGCCAGGAAATCCTTCAGGTTCATGGCGTCATTGTCACCGGGCTTGAAGGCGACCATCTGATCCAGCAACTGCTTCAGCTCCGGGGTCAGCTGGACAGAACCCGACTTCGACCCACCCACGTCCACCTGCGGCATCTTTTGCCACAACCTCCCGACCTCGGCGTGGCTGGTGAGGTTGCCGGACCAAAACGCCACCGATGCATTGCTGTAGGGGTGGCCGTGGGGGTCGGACTGTCCCTTCAGCGACCGGGTCCAGTCGTTCACCCAGTCTCTCAACTCCCCCGAAGCCGTTTCCCACACGCGGGGCAGAACCCCGTCTGGGAGCCTGCCCGCCAACCACTCACGAAGGTTGCGACCGTCCGTGCCGGGCCGGAAGCCAACCACGTCTTCTCGAGTGATGGCGCCGGCTGGGAGCTGTCCGGCACCCGGCCTCTGGCTCACGCGCCCCACCACAGCCGCCCCGCTCGCGCTGGCACGCGGCCTGAAGGGAAACCGCGGCTGGACCCCGTCCGGTGCCCCGAGCCCCTCGGGTAGCTGGCCAGAACTCGGCTGCGACCCGCCCGGGTCCGCGTTCCAAGCGTTTTGGACCCCTTGGCGGCTGATGAGGCCGCCGGAAAGCTTGGCTATCATCACCGGACGGGAGCCGAGGTGGACCTTCGTCCTTCGGGCCCACTCTTTCACCAAGTACGACATCGGTTCGGTTAGTGCGTTACGTCTCCTTTCCAGAGATATCCAGTCTGGAATCTCGATCGTCGCCAGGAAATCCTTCAGGTTCGTGGCGTCATTGTCACCGGGCTCGAACGCGACCATCTGATCCAGCAACTGCTCCAGCTCCGGGGTCAGCTGGACAGAACCCGGCTTCGACAACGTTCGGACCCCAGAGGCGTCGATGAGGCCACCAGACCATGAGGCCACCGACTCCACGCTGTAGGGGCGGCCGTCGGGGTCGGACCCCTGCAGCGACCGGGCCCAGTCGTTCACCCACTCCCTCAACTCCTCCGAAGCCGTCTGCCCCTCGTCGGGCAGTTCAATCCCGTCTGGGAGTTGCCTGCCCGCCAACCACGCACGGAGATTGGGACCGTCCTTGACGGGCCGGAAGCCAACCACGTCCTGCCGAGTAATCGTGGCGGGCATGTAGTGGCCGGGATTGTCGGGGTCGTCCAGCAGCGCCGACAACGGCGAACGATCAACCGGCACCCCCACCGACGGCACCGGCTGCACCCCCACCACCGGCGGCACCTGCGGTGCGGGCTCGACGGCGTCACCACCCGACTCACCGGTATCCGCCGACTGGTAGCCGGGGAACCCTGGCGGCACGTCGTAACCACGTTCCCAAAACTCCGCCGCCGTGGACGGGCCCAACCCAGCACCAGCACCAGCACCAGCACCAGCACCAGCACGGACAGCTGACACCTCAGAAGCCATCGCACCAGCCCGGCCCAACGAATCGATCTCACCCGTTCCCGCAGCGCCAGACGAGGATCGCTGTGGACCGGGGTTGTCGGTCATCTCGATGTCACCCGGGGCCGAGGTTTCCCGCCCCTCCGACGACGGCGACCACGCCTGGCCGCCAAGGGCCACTTCTGGCTGACCATGACCGGCACCGTCACCGAAAGCCAGGTACTCCGGAAGCTGCAGGCCACCGTCCCGGGAAGCCGCCGCACTGGCCGGATCCAGCGAATCGATCCCAACCGTGCCCGCGGCGTCGGGCAGGGATTGCTGTGGACTGGGGTTCTCGATTTCCTGCGGCGTCAGGCGCACCCCGCTGGCCGAGCCCTGCCCGACGATGTCGGCACGCAGCAGTCCGGCACGGCGGGCAACGGCCACGGCATCCATCCGATGACGGCGCACGCCCAGCTTACGCGCCGCCACGCCCAGGTGGGTTTCCACGGTTCGCGCCGATAGCCCGACCTTCGCCCCGATGGCGGGATTCTTCCACCCCAACGCCGCGTAGGACAGCACTTCGGTCTCCCTCTGCGTCAGCACAGCACTGCCAGCTGACCCCCCGGAAGCCACCACACCGGCCCACCCCTGCACAGCGATGTCGGCAGGCAGCAGCCCGCGCCGGCGGGCCTCCTCCACAGCCTCCAGCCGACTCTTCACGCCCAGCTTCCTCATCGCCTGGTGAACGCGTTTCGACACTGCCTTCGAACCTAGCCCGAGCGACCTCGCGAGGTCGGCATCCGTTTTACCCGCCGCCGCGTTGACCAGCGCTTCGATCTCCTTCACCGTCGGGTTCACCGCCGGCGCCGACTGGTCCGGTCCCACGACACGAGCCCCAGCACCATCACCGACAGCTGCCCCCCCGGAAGCCGCCGCACGGGTCGGATCCGGCGGGTGGATCGCACCCGGGCCTGCGGCGCCGGGCGGGGGTTGCTGTGAACCCGGGTCCACAGTCATCTCACCGTCGCTCGGAAGGTCCACTGGGTCCTGCCATGCCGGCACGACCCCGGCCGACCCACCAGGCTCGTCCGGTCCCGGACCCTCCGACCGCAACCTGGGGGTCGAGAAATCCAGAGCTTCCCACCGCACCGTCAATTGATCCCACTCACCGGGGCTGGGCGGGGGTTGCTGTGAACCGGGGTCCACAGTCTCCTCACCGTCGCTCGGAAGGTCCACTGGGTCCTGCCATGCCGGCACGACCCCGGCCGACCCACCAGGCTCGTCCGGTCCCGGACCCTCCGACCGCAACCTGGGGGTCGAGAAATCCAGAGCTTCCCACCGCACCGTCAATTGATCCCACTCACCGGGGCTGGGCGGGGGTTGCTGTGAACCGGGGTCCACAGTCTCCTCACCGTCGCTCGGAAGGTCCACTGGGTCCTGCCATGCCGGCACGACCCCGGCCGACCCACCAGGCTCGTCCGGTCCCGGACCCTCCGACGGCAACCTGGGGGTCGAGAAATCCAGAGCTTCCCACGGCACCGTCAAAAACCGATCCAACTCACCGGCATCGTCCGACTCGTAACCGGGGAATCCTGGTGGCACGGCGTGACCATCTTCCCAAACCTTTTGCGCGGAGGCCGGGCCCTGGGCCGCGCTGGCCGCGCCCTGCGGCCGTTCCGCAGGACCATCGCTGCCTACCACACCTGCATAGTGAGGCTTGAGAACATCCACGATGTCCTGCAGATCCTTCTCAGACAGACTCAGGACAATGTCATGCTTATGCGTGCCCATCAGGGACGCATTCTTTTTGTCAGGAACACCCGCCCCGTGCACCACTTCATGGACATACACCGTGGGCTTCTCACCGGCGGCCCAATGGCGCTGATCAGTCCCGCTACCCGGATTACCGACCGTGATCTCCTGATGGGCCAGATCGCGATCGTCCACGAATTGCACTTCCCACAGCAGCGGCTTGCCGACCTCCGGCAACGTCGGCGGGTTCTCGTTCAACGCGTCGACACCCGCCTGAGTGTCCCGCTGCACCTGCTTCACCGCGTCCGGCTGGCCCTCCACATACAACCGCCGCCGAATAGTCCACGAATCCGGACCCGGAACCATTTCGTACCGCACCGCGATCAACTCACCGAACAGCCGCCCCGTCCCACCCATGCCATCGAACGGATTCACGCCAGGCTTCGGCCGCCACAGCTCCGCGTCGATCTCGATCGTGGGGCGGATGTGGTTGGCGAGGGTGTGGAGGGCGGTTTGGTGGGTGGGGGTGGTGTTGGTGGCGAGGGTGTTGAGGGTGTCTGCCCAGTGTTCGCGTTGTTCGCGGGTGAGGTTGTGGCGGGCGTCGGTGAGCGCGGCGAGGTCGATGTTGACAGGTTGGTCGTCGAGGATGCCGGCGGTGAGGTGGAGGATGACGGCGTCGGCGTCGGCGTCGGTGGTGGGGGCGGGGTGGTGGTCGGCGAGGTGGGCGAGGGCTTTGACGGCGGTCTTGTCTGCGAGGTCGGGGCGGGTGAGCAGGTCGCGGAGGTGTTGTTGCCGGTTGGTGGGCGCGCCGGTGGTGGGGGTGTCGGCGTCGGGGGTGTCGGCGTGGAGGTATTCGTAGGCGTCGTGGATGCGGCCGTATTGGGCGAGGGTGAGTAGGGCGTGGTGGGGTGTGCTGGGGGTTTCTCGGGTGCGGAGTCGCCGGTAGGTGTCGTCGGTGAGGAGGTCGTGTTGGTGGGTGTCGAAGTAGCGGTGGGATTCGGTCGGGTCGGTGATGGTCAGCCACTGGTCGAGGGTGTCGGGGGCGGGTGGTGTGGGGTGCTGGATGACGTGTGCGCGCGGGGGCTCGGCTGGGGGTGGGGTGGTTGTGGTGGTGACGGTGCCGGCCCAGGAGCCGGCGGGTTTGGGTAGTGCGGGGATGAGTCCGTCGGGGGTGGTGATGTCCTGCCAGGCGCGGGCGAGGTCGGCGGCGGAGGCGGCGGTGGAGGCGGTGACCGCGGTGTTGAGGTCTTCGGTCTGTTCGGCAGTGAGCTTGTCGAGCAGTTCCTTGACGTGGCGGCGGTCGATGCGGGCGTTGATGTCGTCGGCGAGGGTGCCCATGTCGCGGGCTGTGGTGTCGCTCAGCCGGCTGGCGAGGGTGTGCAGGGTGGGGTGCCAGTTGTGGCGGTGGTCGGTGTGCCAGGTGGAGGCGATGGCCCGGTAGGTGTCCAGCGCGGTGGTGGCGGGGTCGAGGACGGCGGCCACGGCGCGCAGGACGGTGGAGTCGGTGGTGGCGTGCGGGTCCGCCTGTGGTGTGGCGCCCGGGTCGGCGGCGATGAGGTCCGCCAGTGCGCGCAGGCCCGCGGGGGCGGCCGGGTCGACGGGGTCGACGGCGGTGACGGCCTGGGTGATCACGTCGTGGCGGGCTGCCGGGTCGGGGGATTGGAGGTATTGGTAGGCGGTGGTGTGTTGGCCGGTGCGGATGGTGTCGAGTAGGGCCCGGTGAAGCGGGGCCGCCGGGTCGGTCGAGCTGGACCGGGTGGCGAGTTGCGCCGCGGTGGTGTCGGCCTGCAGCGCGGCGAGATTGTCCTGCGTGAATTGTTGTGCGGCGGCCCAGTTGTCGTGGTACATGAGCCAGCTGGTGAGTACGTCGGGTTCGATCTGGGTGATGGCGTGGGCGCGGTCGAGGACGTCGTGGAACTGTGCGGTGGTGAGGGAGCGTTCGGTCGGGCCGGGGGTGAGTGGGTCCAGGAGCCAGTAGGTGCCGTCGGTGTCGATGCGTGCCGCGGCGGCGCCGACCGGTCGGGCGATCCACAACCGGGTGCCGGGTCGCAGGGTGGGTGGGCGCTGGGTCAGTGGCCCGGTGGTGGTCCATCCGGAAGGCAGGGTGGGGGCGAGCAGTCGCCGGGTCCGGCCAGCTCGTGCCTGTGCGGTGTCGGTGTCGTGGCGGGCGATCGTGGGGGCGGTGGTGGGTTCGCCGGGCAGGCCCTGGGTGATCCATTTCCGGGCGCGGTCGTCGGCGCGGTCGCGGACTTTGGGTGCGGGGTCGGTGAGTTCGCGGAGGAGGGTGGCGTGGTTGTCCGCGTCGGTGAGGACGGTCTCGGGGATGCCGAACTTCAGGGCGTTGTCTTTGGTGGTGGTGATTTCGGTCGCGCCGTACGCGGTGACGGTTTCTGTTCTGTCGCCCTTGCGGACGGTGATGTGGTAGGTGACGGGGGCGTAGATCAGGTAGACCTGGTTGTCTCCCCGGTTCCAGTTACGGACCTCGGTGGAGGGGGTGACGTCGGTGCGGGTGATCCCGACTTCCGCATAGGCGCCGGTGGCGTCGATGTTGCCGCGGGTGACCATGAAGGGGTCGGCGGGGATGCCAGCGCCGCCGGTGAGGGTGTGGGTTTTCCGTTGGATCGCCTGGTTCGCCTGCTGCATCAGGACGGTTTCGTGGTCGTATTTCTCCAGCTCCGCTTTTGAGACGGTGGAGATCTGCAGGCTCGGGTTGAGTTCAGCGCGGATCGTGATGTCGACGTTGTCGTAGGCGGAGTTTCCCGCGACCAGGGATGTGAACCGCTTTCCGTGCTCGGTCATCATCGCGCCGGTGTTCTTGGCCAGTTTGTCGTTGGTGAGTTGGGTGGCGGACGGGTGGACGTGGTAGGCGTGCTGCTTGGTCAGCAGGCCGGTCGAGTCCACCGCGTCGAAGATCGCTCTGACGCCGTAGGCGCCGGCGACCCGGTCCCACATGTCCAGTGGGCGGGTGGTCAGCGGGATGTTGAGGCCGACGGGTGACTGGTTTCGCAGCCGCAGTACTTCCAGCGGCACGGCCACCACTTTGTTCTCCACGACCTCGCCGGAGACCGCCTCGACGCCGCGCAACGCCCCGAAGGTGCCTCCACGCTCGGACTTGATTTCCTCGATGGTGTATTGGAAGGCGACGTCCTGGTCGAATTGGGCGGTCTTGTTGAGTCGGGCTCCTTCCATCCGGAGCTCGTTCCCGCCCACGCCGTCGATGGTGTCGTTGCGCTGGTATTTGCCGTAGGAGTATCCCCCGCGGACGAGCACCTCGTCGGGCACGACGCCTTGACCGCCGGCGGCGACCGCGGCGGTGTAGCCAAACCCGTCTATCTGTCGGCGGACCTTCAGGTTCGCCTCGTTGTCGCGTCGGTAGACCTTCAAACCCGTAGGGCCGTCCTGCGGGTTTTCCGCCCTCCCGATCGGCCGGGCCTGAATCAGCAGGAAGAAGCGGCGGTCACCGCTTTCGAACGGCCATCCCTTACCGCCGTCTCGAAGCTGCGCCACACTCGCTTCCGTCCAGGTGGGCAGCGATGCGACCTTGTTGGCCAGATCGTCACCGCCGAGCTGTGTCGCTTTCGCGGTCAGGTCGGCGATCAGCGGGCCGTGACCGAACGCGCTGTCCGCGCTGGTGTGCTGCCCGATCCACATCGTGGAGAAACTGTGGTTGTCCGTCAGGCTGGCCGGCGGCAGCGGCGACATGCTCCACAACGGCGCCGACGAGGCCGCGGGCTCACCGCCAGGAACAAGATTGTACGGGTCGTCGAACTTCGCCCGGTGCTGCTGCACGTCGGTGATCCGCACATTGACGAAGGCCTCACCGTTGTGGACGACCGGGGGCCCACCCGGCACCGGGATCGTGAACTCCACTTCGGAGCGGATCCACACGAACTTATTGTCCTGGTATCCGGCTCGATAGTTGCCGAGCGTGTCCACTCGGGAGTGCTCCTGGCCGGAGCCGAAAGTGAACCGGCCGGTGCCGGTGAAGCCGAAGTTCCACCCATCACGGTCCGGAAGCCAACTGGCTGCATCACTGTCGAGACCAAGCCCGCCCCTGACGATCACGTCGTTGTAGACGAGGGCTATCCGGCCCTGTTCTGCGCCGTCCTGGCCCTCCTGAACCTGCTGGTTGTACGGGAACCAGAACTTGTCGACCCGCGGCCTGCCCAGCAATTTCGTCTGAAATCCGATCGTCACCGGGCCAACAGGCAGCGTGCCCGCGCCGAACAAAGACCGCAACACCAACGACGTGAACAACGTCGGAGTGAAGGCCTTCCACACATTGGCTGCCCCCACCCGGCCTGTCGCCACCAGAGCAGCGGACAGCTCCTCAAAGCCGGTAGGGTCAGCAATCGCATAGATCTGAATACCCTCGGTGGCCAGAGCAGAAGGCGTCCGCGGCGGCGGCGTGCCATCCTGCGGCGGACTGACCACCAGCGTGGTCTCATCCTCCACCGACGTCGTGCCGTCGGGTGGGGCGGCGGGTGCACTGAGCAGGGCGGTCTCGTCGGTCTCCGGCAGCGGTGGCAGCGGTGGCGGCAGCGTGCCCTCGACCGGCGGCGGGTCCGCCAGGACGTCGGGTTGCAGTACGTCCGCCGAGCCCTTGACGCTGCCCCACTGCATGGCCTCGCCGTTCCCGATGAGCCCGAACAGGTGGAAGCGGAGGTCGGCCTTGTATCGCGCCGCCGGCAACTTCTGCCCATCGGTGTCGGCGGTCAGATAGCTGGAAAGGTTACGGCCCTGCTTCGCCGACGGGTATTTGGTTCTGCGCGCCGTCGCACTGAGAGGAACCGGATTCGGAGTCCCGGGATCCCGGCCGACGCCGTCCAGGTTCGTCAGACGACCGGTGACGTTGCGCGCGTAGATGATGTCCATGTCGGTCACCGCGACCTGGATTTCGTACGGCGTCATCTCCGTGAACCTGCTGTCGGTCACGACGGCGGACAGACCGCCGAGCAGGGTCCGGCTGGGGTCTGTGGGCGCATCCGGATGCGGCAGCTCGATAGTCACACCGGGCCGGCTCTTACCCGCACCGAACAGGTCGACGCGACGCGACAGCAAATTGTCGTCGGCCAACTCGTCCACCAACCGGACCCAGTTCTTGTGGGCCTGGTCCGGTTTGTTGATGCCGGCGCCGGTAGGGCCAGCCACCTCCGCCAACGCTTGGAGCGGGGTCTGCCCCTCGGCTCCCCGCGCGGCTGCCGGCAGGTAACCCAAGTCCACCAGGCGCGGGACGACCGTGTTGTAGATCGCCCGGTTACCTTCGATCTTTTCGACGTGATCCATGCCGAGGCCGGCGCCGGGACGCCACCACTGCTGGCGGCTTCGATCCTTCGCTGGTTCCACCACCCCGTCCGCGATGCTCGGCGCGGGCGCGCCCATGGCGTCCAGCAACGCGACCATCCGCTGGCTGAGGATCCTCTTCTTCTCGCTACCCGCGTCAGGCTTCGCCACCTCGGCCTGCATGCGCTCGATCAGTTTCGGGTTGGGAACGAACAACCGCTCCCCATCGGCGCGGCGCAGGTTGTACACGTCAACGGCGGCCAGCAATGCGTCGGCGGAACCGCCGTCCACCGACACGTTGTTGATCCTGGACGTGACCTCACCGTTGTTGGTCGCCTCCACGTTGAGCTTCGGGGCGAGATCGAAACCGACGGCCTGCAGCAGGCCACCGAGCCGTTTCGAGGACGTGATCAGAGCCCGGTGATTACGGCCCGCCTCTTGGCCTCGATGCTCCCGATGACGTATCCCGAAGCCGAGGCGAGGACCGCGGGGTATCTTGATTTGGCCGAAAAACCCACCACCGGCCCGCCGCTGCCGGTCCGCGCCGGCCATGCTACGGGCGATATTTCCCCGAATGTCGTCGAATCGCAGCTCGTTACTCATGTCGACCTCGCTGCGCTTGATCAGCGAGGTGATCTGAGCATCGGTCAACGTGAGATTCAGGCTGCGGTCACCACGCACCTCGTTGATGCGGAACATCCGCTGAATGTCGTCGCCCGAGTACCGGAGCTTGTCCAACTTGAGCGCGAGATCAGTGTTGTTGAGTTTGCCCTCTACGACCGGCCCCCAGAAGGCGAAATCGTCCGGCGACAACTGCTGACGCAGCACTGTCATCACCCGCGCGACCAGATCCAACCTGGTAATAGCGAAGTCAAGCTTCTCCAGCGGAAACTCGGAACGACGGCTGATTGGCTTGGGCACCAGGTAGTCCGGGTCCACCAGATGCGTATGGGCATTCGGTCCAGTGGTCGTCGGGTCCGGCCCGCCATTGTTCCGCAGCGTCTCGTCATGCGGCAGCAACGCCTGCGCCACCAGATACGGCAACGTGTCGCGGCGGACATCCCCCTCGGCGGTGGTGAACGTGAAGTCCCGCCACTTGCCGGTCGCACGGTCCTGCACCCGGGCCACCCACGCCACATCCACCCCAACCCGGCCACCGTCCTCCTTCATCCGCAGGAACTGGTACCGCGCCGGATTGTTGGACACGAACGACCGGGGACCCCACTGACGTGAGTGCAACGCGTGCCCTCCGACCTCGCCCTTCACCCCCGCGCCGGCCTGATAACTCCCCAAGAACTCACCAAAGAACAAACTCCCGTCAAACCGAGAGCCACCCGCCTCCTTGTAGGCGAACCAACGCAACTCCGCCTTGCCCGCCGCAAGAGTGCTCCCGTCTTTACCCCGCTTGACCCAGTTCCCCGCACCGCTGACCGGTTTACCCACCGGCACCGGCCACAACCGGACATCAAACGAACCATCAGCCGTCTCGAGCGCGATCCCCTCATCGAACGCCTTCCCCAACGACGACTTCAGCTTCTGCTCCACCACGCCGGCATTGATCGAACCCTTCGACGCCGGCGTGATCCGATTCAACCAGCCCGCCACATCCGGCACGAACGACGAAATATCCAGCACATTGTGGAACGACGTGATCAACTGACTGCGTTCGGCGATCTCCTCCGCCGTGTGACCAGGCAACGACGGCCGATACGACGCCGCCCCCTGATGATCAGCCGGCGACTTCCAACCCGCCGTCGCCAACTCAATCAACGTGCGCTCGTAGTGCAACCTGTCCCGGGTCGCCTTGTAAGCGGCGACAGCCGCCCTGCCCCCGACCAACCGGGCGACAGAACCCGCCGCACCACCGACCACCCGGGCAGCCGAACCCGCCGCGCCCCCGACAGCCCGGGCAGCCGAACCCGCCGGGCCACTGACGGCCTGGGCGGCAGAACCGGCCGCGCCCCCGACCGCGTTGGCGACCGTACCCGCCGCGGCCTCGGCCGCCCGGAAACCCGCCTCCACCTGAGCCTTTACCCGAGCCTTGACCGACGTGTCAGCCTCAGGAGCCGGCGCCTCAGACTCCCGCCTCCGCTCGTCCGATGCCAACGGCGTCGCAGGCCGCCACCCATCCGACTCCGCCAACGACACGGGCCGCGAGCCCTCCACGACCAGCGGCGCCGGCGCCGACTGCGACGACGGCGCAGGCTCCAACTCAGTCCTGACCGGCGCACCGGTCCTCGCGCTCGATTCCCGCCACCACCTCCGGGCCGTCACCGCATCGACCAGGCCCCCGGACAGCGCCGCCACCGTCGCCGCGTCGTGCAGATAGCCGTCGAGGGCCACCTCGCCCCGCAGCCCCTCCACCCAGGGCCGCACATATGCTTCCGCCTCCGGCCCCAAACGCCCGTTCTCATCCCGACGCAGGGACACCCAGGACGGAAGCCGCTGACTGTTCAGGAAATCACGGAAATTGGTGGGCCCCCTACCATCAGCAGACGGCCGCCACCCCACCACCTCCGGCGACGGAGCCGCCAACATCGCCGCCAACCGCTCAATGTTCCCGGCATCCGTCCGGGTGTCATTCAAAAACTGCTGCGTCATCCACCGGTAATCAGCGAACCCCGTATCCTCCGTGAACCACCGGTTCCGATAGTCCGCGAAATACTTACGGCGCACCCGCACCAATTTTTCGATCTGCCCGCCAGGAACCTTCCGACCAGAATCGGTGATATCCAACAATCCCCGGACCCGCGACTGCTCCTTCCGCCGCTCCGCCGGCGAATCCGCCATCCCCTCCCACTTCTCCGCCCTACGCTGGAACAGCGTCACCACCTGCCGATAACCACCATCCAACCAATGCCAACGCGCACCACCACCAACGAACTCCGACTTACCGAACGAACGCTGAACCTGACGACGCGCCCACGCCTGGAACGCGTGCGACTGCTCCCACTTGCGCCGCGCCCCCGACTTGTCCGCCACCAACCGCAACACGTCCATCGACAACGACGCCGAACCGTCAATTCCCAGCTTCACCTCGACCACACGACGCAAAGCAGGCACACCCAACGGCCCCAACGGCCGCGCACCCCGGAAATCCTTCCGATACTGCCGGTGCGCCAGCTGCACCACCGTGTCCAGAACCCGCGCGTCATCCGGACCCGTGACGGTCAACCCCGCCTGCCGCGCCAGCCATCGCACCTCCAACGCGCGCTCCGTCCACGGCACGTACGACGACGGCGCCTCCCGCCACCACATCCCGACCGTGACCGGATCCACCAGGCCACCAGACCACTGCGCCACCGTCTCAGGCGTCTCGGAATGACTACCGGCAGGGTGCAACCCCTGCACCCACGGCTTCACCAACGCCCGCACCGTCGGATCCGCCATCCCATCATCCAGAGACACCCCCGCCGGCAGGTCCTCGGACTGCTGCAACAGATCCCGGTACGTAGCCGGGCCCGTACCATCCGGCCGCCACCCCGCCAGCTCCGACGACAGCGCGGGACGCGACGAGACATCACGCCACCACTGCGCCACCGTGTCCGGATCGGCCAGACCACCGGACAGCCGCGCCACCGAGTCCGCCGTGTAAGCGGCGCCGCCCGGTGTGGACTCGTGCTGCAGCCCCTCCGCCCACTCCCGCACCACCGCCAGCGTTCCCGGCTCCAGACGCCCGTCCCCATCCGTACGCAGGGACACCCCGCGCAGCGTCTTCACGTGATCACGGAAAGTGGCCGGGCCCGTGCCGTCCGGGCGCCACCCCGCCCCCACCGGACTCCGCAACCCCGACAAATACTCGTCAATAAACTGATCAGGAGTCTTCACCCCCGCCGCAGAGCCAGCCTCTGGGCCGGTGTCCGCACCGGCCGCCCGGCCGTCCACGGACCTCACCGGCCCCAACACCCTGCCGAGAGTGCGGAAACCCGCCGCCCACAACAGCCCGTCGCGATCCACCGACCGCTTCGCCGCGTTCAGCCGATCCACATAGCCGTCAAGCACCGCTACATGATCAGCGGTAACCGTCTCTACCCCACCATCCACATACTCACGAACCAACGGCAAGAACGCACCAAGACGATTCGACGCGCCCCTGCCCGCCTCCATCTGGACCACCGTGGCAAGCCAAGAATCGTCCAACAGCCCAACGAGCGAGCCACCAGCCTCCTCTTTCAACTCCTGACGAAGGCCATCCACGCTCGCCCGCACCGCCGGATCGAACCCACCCCCACGCCAGTGATGAACCCGCGGCGCCCACTCCGCATCACCCAACAACCGATTCAGACTTTCTTCAAACGCTACCCGCACCTCATTACGAGCAGCCTCAAGCCCCTCCACCCCGTTCCCACCACGACTAATCTGGAAATCAAGAGCCTCCAACTCCGACTTCAAATCAACAAGCTCAGAAAACACCTCCTCCGGCGATCGAGGCACAGGCGGCGTCACCGGCACAGGCGGCGCAGGCGCAGGCGGCGTCACCGGCGCAGGCGTCTCCGGCCGATTCACCGACACAACGGACGATGTCTCGGACCCGACCTCACCCATGCCATCGCCCAAGGACCGGGCGACGGAATCGACGGCACCACCAGCCGGCCCACCGGCATCGGCCGGGTCCTGGCTTGGGAACCTTGGCGGCACGTCGAAGCCCTTGTCCCAAAACTCCTGCACAGCGGCCAGGCCCTGCGCCGCGCTGGCCGCACCCAACGGCCGCACCGCAGGACCATCACTGCCCACCACACCCGCGTAATGAGGCTTGAGAACGTCCACAATGTCCTGCAGATCAGCCTCGGATAAACGCCAATCAGTACCATGCTTATGCCGACCCATCAGCGACGAATCGTCCCTGTCACGCACACCCGCCCCGTGCACGACCTCATGGACGTACGCCCCAGGCTCTTCACCCGCCGCCCAACGACGCTGATCGGTCCCGCTACCCGGGTCTCCGACCGATATCTCCTGATGGGCCAGGGCCCGATCGTCCACGAACTGTACTTCCCACCGCAACGGCTTGCCGACCTCCGGCAACACCGACGGCCTCTCGTTCAACGCCGCAACACCCGCCAGAGTGTCCCGCTTCACCTGCTCCACCGCGTCCGGCTGACCCACCGCATACAGCCGCCGCTGAATAACCCACTCATCCCCCGGAACCAGCGCAAACCGCGCCGCGATCCGCTCACCACTCTCAGGCAGCCGCCGCACCCCACCCGGGCTGACATCAAACGCGTCCACGCCAGGCTTCCGCCGCCACCACTCCGCATCAATCTCGATCGCCCCCACCGAGCCCCGTGTCGTGGCGGCTTCTGCCGCGCTCGACGCGGCTTCCGTGGATGCGGCCACGCCGGCCAGATCTCCGCCCGCCAACGACATGTCAGTACCGATCGCCGCGCCCCCCGGCAGCGACACGTCACCGCGTACCGCACCGGCCACGCCCGCCGAAGGGTCCGGCTCGACCGGCGGGGTCGACGTCGACGTGGTCCGCGCTGCCACGTCCACGTGGTGCGCGAGGGCCGACGGGTCACGGGGGCGGTCGGTCCCGTTCGGTGTCAGAACGATGTACCAGATGCCGTCCGGTCCGGCGTCCTCGCCGGCCCGGCCCTTGGCCCAGGTGCCGAGCATCTGCATGCTGCCGGTGTGGATCTGGTTGCGGGCGGGTTCGTACCAGTGCAGTTGCGTGGTGGGCAGGACCACCCCGGCGGCGGCCGTGGACCCGGCCACGGCCAGCACCCGGGCACCCGGGCGTTGGTCGGCCGGCAGTTCACGGGTCGGTCGGCTCACGGTGAACCCGAGCCCGGGGACGGCGTCCAGCATGTCGGCGAGCATGTCGGCGCGGTACTGCGGGGTGTACGCCAGCCAGGCGGCGGCCACGGCGTCGGGGCGGCCGTTCTCCACCGGCCCGGCCGGCGGGGTGCTGGTGGGCTCCGGCCAGGCCGTGGTGTCCAGGCCGTCGGTCAATGCTTGTAGGCCGGCGGTGTCGACCGGCGGGACGGCCTGGGTGACCCACCGGTGGGCCAGGTACCCCTGGTGTCGGTTCAGGTTCTCCACCAGGCCGGTCACCGCCGTGGCGAAGTCGTGCCGCGACTCGATCTCCGCCTCGTGCAGGATCTCCAGCCGGGAGTTCACGTCGGGCCGGCCCCGGTGGGCGGCGAGGTCGTCCTGGACGCGCTGCGGCAGCCGCCGCACGGCGTCGTCGAGGGTCTCCGGACGGCCGGTGACGTCCAGCCGCACCACCTCTCCACCCGGGTGGGCGAGGTACGGCGACTCGGCGCGGGTGCCGCCGACGACCCGCAGTTCGACCGGGATCGTCAGGCTCGCGGCGAGGTCCCGGGCCAGTTGTACCCGGTCCAGTTCGTGTACGGCGGTCTCGTCCGCCGGGGCGGTCGCGGCGTTGTCGGCCTGCCGGGCCGGGTCGGTGCTCAGCAGCACGCGCGCCGGGACCGTGCCGCCGTGCCGGGTGCGTACCGCGCGTTCCAGTTCCGGGACGACGGACCGGCCGTGGCCGGAGCGGGCGATGTCGGCCAACGCCCCGTCCACGTCCACGACCGGGGTGCCGCGCGGGACCGGCGGGACCGGCAACGCCATCGCGTCGAATTGATGTTGTGCGGCGTCCCGGGCGGCCTCGCGGGCGGTCCTGGCCTCGTCGAGCATCCGTACCGTGGCGGTGTGCGCCTGCGCCGAGACGTCGCGGGCCCGGAACTCCTCGCTCGCGGTCTCGACCTGTCGGCGCAGGTCCGGCAGCTGCGAGCGGACCCGGTCGAGGTGCTGTCCGGCGTCCCGGAGGTCGCCGGTGGCCTTCTCCAGCGCCGTCCGGGCCGCGTCCAGTTCCCGCCGCGCCTGGTCGAGCGATGCCTGGGCGGCGGCCCGCCGTGGCTCGTCCTGGCTGGTGGCGAGGTCGTCGACCGCCTGCCGGGCCGTTGACTCCTGTTCTTGTCGCCGGGTCACCTCCGCGTCGAGTTCCCGCATCGCACGGTTGAGGTGGTCGATGTTCTCCTCGAGGCGGGCACGTTCACCCTCGGCGGTGGTGACGGCGGTCCTGGCGGCGTCGAGCGACGCCTCCGCGGCCTCCCGGGCACCCTGCGCGACCCGTTCGTCCCGGCGGGCCTGGTCGAGGTCGTCGACGGTGCGCTGGAGTTCCTGGGTGGCCTGCTGGAGGCGCTCCCGCGTCACCTGCCGCACCCGGGCCACCTCGGCGTCCGAAGCGTCCGGGGCCGGATCGGGATCCGGTGCCGTGATGAACAGCCGGTCGGCGAGGTGACGCAGTGCCGGCCCACGGGTGCCGGTGGCGTTGTCACCGAGGTGGCGGATCGTCTCGGCCCACTGTTGCCGCTGCGGGGCGGAGAGGGTGTCGCGGGCGTTGCGCACCAGTGTGGTGACGGCGTCATCGGCAACGGTCAGGCCGGCGAGCGCGTCGGCGGTGAGGTGCAGGATCTGCGCGTCGACGGCGTCGACCGGGCCGTCGAGGGTGGCCGCCAGGTAGCCGAGGGCGGACACGGCGGCCGGGTCGGCCAGATCCGGCCGGGCCAGCAGGTTGGTCAGCAGCTCCTGCCGCCCGGTCGGCGCTCCCGGCAGCGGGGTCGGGGTCCCGGCCGCTGCCGACGCCGGTGGGGTGGGGCCGAGCAGGTACCGGTATCCGTCGTCGAGGTGGCCGTAGCGGGCCAGGGTGAGCAGCGCGTCGCGGGCGGCGAGGTCGACGTCGTGGGGCAGTCCCGCCCGGCGGATCTGAAGCGCGCTGTGCGTCCGGTCGGAGAGCAGGTCCGCCCGGTGGTCGTCGAGGAAGGTACGGGAGTCGTCCCAGTTGCCGACGGCGAGCCACTCGTCGAGAGCGTCGGTGACCGGGGGCATCGGATGGTGCACGACGTCAGGCGGCGGCAGTGGGGTGTCCGCCGTCCCGGCCCAGGTGTCAGCTGGTGAGGGCAGCGCCGGGATCAGGTCGGCGAGGGTGGAGACGTCCCGCCACGCGTGGGCCAGGCCGGTCGCGGTCGTCCCGGACGCGGTCACCTCGGCGGCGACCCGGCTGGCCTCGTCCGGGGTCAGGCCGTCGAGCAGTCCGGCGACGCCGTGGTAGCGCATCCGTTCGACGACGTCGAGCGCGTCGCGTAGCGTCGCCGCGTCCCGGCCGGCTGCCGTGGGCAGCTCGGTCAGGGTTTGCAGGGTGTCCGGCCAGTTCTGCGGGGGGTTGATGGTCCACGCGGCGGAGGCGATGGCCCGGAAGGTGTCCAGTGCGCCGACGGCCGGGTCGAGGATGTCGGCCACGGCCCGCAGGATGCCGGCGTCGGAGACGGCCTCCGGCTCCGGCCTGGGCCGGGTCACCCGGGGGTCGGCGTCGACGAGGTCGGCCAGCGCCCGCAGCCCGGCCGGGGCGGCCGGGTCGGGCGGAGCCGTCGGGTCGGTCGGTGTCACCGCGGCCACCGCGTCGGCGAGCACTCGGTGCCGGGCCGTCGCGTCGGCGGCGGCGAGGTAGTCGTACGCGGCGGTCAGTTGTCCGGCCCGGATGGCGTCGAGCAGGGCACGGTGCCGGTCGAGGACCGGATCGCCGGCAGGTGCCGGGGTCGTCCCGGGCCGGGTCGCGTCGGGCTGGGCCGGTGCGGTCGAGGGTGACGCCGGCCGGGCCTGCTGCTGGTCCTGCGTCAGCCGTGCCGCGGTCGGGTCGGCGCGCAGCGCCGGGAGGTTGGCTTCCGCGAACTTCCGGGACGCCGCCCAGTTGCCGTCGTGGAGCAGCCAGCTCGTCAGCACGTCGGGCTCGACCAGGGTGATGGCCTGCGCCCCGGCGAGTACGTCCTGGAACTGCTGGGCGTCGAGGGTCCGCTCGGCCGTCCCGAGGGCGAACGGGTCGTAGAGCCGGTACGTGCCGTCGGCGTCGACACGTGCCGCGGCGGCACCCTGGGGGCGAGAGATCCACAGTCGGGTGCCGGGGCGCAGCGTGGCCGGCGCCTGCGGCAGCGGCAGCGGCCCGGTGGTGGTCCATCCCGGCGGCAGGACAGGGGCCAGCAGCCGCCGCGCCTGACCGGCCCGGGTCTGGGCGGTGTCGGTGTCGTGCCGGGCGGCGTGGACGGCAAGGGGGTTCGCGGGTCCGACGGGCAGTCCCTCGGTGATCCACTCACGGGCCCGGTCGTCGGCGTCGGCGCGGGCCTGCCGGATGTGCGTCTCCAGCTCCGGACCCAGCTCCGCAGCGGCGTCCATCTGCACCGGGGTGCGGCCCAGCAGCTCGTGGTAGAGGGCCATCTGCCGTCGCAGGCGGACCCCGGCCGCGTCGGCCCGCAGCTTCAGGTCACGGTCCAGGTCGAAGATCACCTCGGGGGCCGTGACCGGGGCGAACGTGCCGTCCGGGCCCTCCCGCAGCTCGACGATCCAGCCCTGCGGGTCGATCCGGTACCGGCTGGCCGCGCCCTGGTCGTCGGTGACGGTCAGGTCGAGGTGGGTCTTCAGCTCGAACGCCACCACCCGGGCCACGGTGCGCGGGTCCTGGCCGAGCAGTTGCACCTCCTCCGGTGGGGTGATCGGCGCGGAGCCGGGCGGCTGCACCGCCTGCACCCGCTCGACGATCTGGGGGATCCGCTCGGCGAACTGCCGCACGTCGGTGGCGGGCAGCACGGCACCGACCGCGAGCTTGCCGACCCGGTTCTTCCAGGCGGTCAGCTCGGCGAGGTCGGCGGCGGCCTGCTGCGTGGCGTTGAGCCGCTGGAGGTGGCCCACCGCCCAGTCCAGGGTCACCTCGTACCGGCGGCGGGTCTGCTCGGCGGCGCTGGCGGTAAGCCGGAGCGGGCTGACCAGGTCGTAGTGGTTGCCGATCTGGTCACGGATCAGCAGGGCCACGTGCTGGGGCGCCTGTTGGGGGTCGAAGGTGCCGGCGTCGATGACCCGGCCGGCCACCGGGGCGGCGGCCATGCCCGCCGGGGTCGCCCGTTCCAGCAGACCCTCCAGGCCGATCGTGGGGGCGTCGGCCGCCGGTGCGGGCCAGGCGGCCGGGTTGTTCGCCTTCCAGTCGTACCGTTCGGCGAGCGCGCGCTGGAGTTCGTGTACCTCGTCGGCGAACATCTCGTAGAACCCGTCGCCGCTCATCCAACCGGTGCCGGGGGCGTCGTCGGCCTCGAACCGCTCCGGTCCGATCGGTGCCAGTCCGGCGTCGCGGTGGAACGCGCTGTGCTGGTGCGGGACCGCGACGAAACGCCCCTGGAAGCGGAGCCGGACCAGGTACGTCTTCCCCTGCATCTTGAGGTGGTTCTCGAGCCGCTTGGTGTCGTCGAAGGTGGCGCTGTGGCTGGCCGGCGCGGTCCGGTTCGCGCCGGTGGAGATCCCGCCGCCGGCCGTCGTGTCCTCCTGCGGGCCGATGTTCGTCTTCCCGATCGGCGCGCCGTAGGACATCTCCGCGTCGACGTTGGGCCGCCACCGGTTGCGCGACTGGGTGGCCGAGGTGGTGAACGCGAACTTGGCGTACCGGCCGGTGCCGGTGGTGGCGAGCTCGCTGATGATGTCCAGCGAGTGCAGCTTGACGTACATCCGCATGGCGAGCCGGTTGTTGGACGAGCCGGGGACGAACAGGTGCGAGCCGAGCAGGTATCCGCCGTCGCCCAGCCCTTCGGAGAGGTGGTTGTCGACGTTGAGCCGGGACAGCAGGCCGTCGAGCGCCACGCTGCCCCGGTACAGCTCGGCGTTGGCCTGCGGGCCGAGCACTTTGCCCATGAGGTGCCGGGCGGCCGGGTAGAGGTCGTCGACCAGGGCGCCGCTGACGTAGGCGTCGCCGGGTAGCGACGGCAGCGCGCGCAGGTCCAGCTGCGGCGACCGGGGGACGGGGGTGGCCTCGGCCAGCCCTCGGGGCACCTTGAAGTCGATCCGCCCCTCGTAGTGACGGGTCAGCACCGGCTCCACCCGCGCGAGGGAGATCCAGTCGGCGAAACCGGCGGGCGCGTGGTGCAACGCCCAGTCCGCCGCGTTGTTCAGACCCGTCATCATGTGGTTCATCAGGTAGCTCGGCTGCCAGCCGTGCATCTGCACCCGGCTGAGCCTGATGGTCAGGCCGAGGTCGTCTTCGCCTTCGTAGTTCCCCGTCCAGTCGTAGACGGTCCGTTCCCGGACGACCTGCGCGGCGCCCTTGACACCGCGCCCTCCGCCCGGCGCGAACGACAGCGACCCGGCGGTGGACACCGGGACGCCGTCGACCGAGAAGCCGATCCGGGCCGGCGTGAGGTTCCAGCCCAGCGCCTGCCCGATGATGCGAGCCGTCGCGCCGTAGGCGTGCTCGTAGTTCTCGATGCCGTAGTCGGCCCGCCAGCCGGTGAACCGCGGTCGGCCGCCCAGGGTGCCCAAGAGTTCCAGCTTGAACATCTGGACCGCCACCGGGTTGCGCTGGTCGACCAGGTAGAACGACACGCCGTTGTAGCGGTGCAGCATGTCGGCGAACACGATGTTGGCGCGCTGGCCGGCGAGCGTGGACTGGAGCGTTTCGAGGCCGCCGGGCAGCGCGCCGACCACCGACTCGTCGGGCGAGACCATCAGCACGCCCCAGCTGGTCCCCGCCCCCGGCCAGTTGTCGTGGCTGGCCCCGAGCAGCCCGGGCCGGCCGGTGTCCACCAGTTCCCGGACGGCGTCCAGCACGGTCGTGGTGGGGCGCGGCCCGCCGTCGGCCGGCGCCGGCCCGGTGAACAGCACCACCTCGTCGACGCCCGCGTGGCCCAGCGTGCGGTCACCGGTGCGGGTCAGGTAGGGCGGCATGGTCAGCGCGCTGAACGGGTTGGCGTTCGGGTCCAGGGTGATCCCGAAGTCGGTGGCGAACTGCGCGCGGCGGCGCTGGTCGAGCACCGCGCCGCGCTGCGCCAGGTCCACGTGCCGGTCGGCGAGCGTCAGCGCCCACGTCTGGACCCGGTGCTGGATCAGGTACGTGCCGAGGTCGGGCAGACCGGCGACGGTGCGGCTGGCGGCGCGGTCGGCCAGCTCGCCACGCCACCGGCTGAGCAACCCCGCCACGGTGTTGCCGCTGAGTACCAACTCACCGCGGGACCACCGGCCCATCGCGTCGAGCAGTTGCACATCGCTGACCGGTAGCTCCCCGGCCGCGTACTGCGCCAGGGCCTCCGCCTCGGGCAGGATGAACTGCATCATGCGGCCCCGCAGGTCCGCTCCGGGTGGCACGCTGACCCGGCTGACGACGAACCCGACCTGCTTGTGGATGCCGGCGCGGACGTTGACGTCGTATTCCGCCTCGAAGGCGTACCCCCGGCCGAAGGCCAGCTTGAGCATCTCCAGGCCGCCGACGCGTTTGGTCTCCGCCGACTCGCTCTCGCTGACCCGCACGCCCGCCGACTCGCCGAAGCTGACGTTCAGCGGGCCGAACTTGTGGCCGAGGCCGATGTTGGGCAGGTTGAACGCCTTCGCGAACGACCGGTTGGCGACGTTGACGGTCTCGGCCAGGTACAGCTCGATCAGACCGGTGACGTACTGGTCCGGGGTGGCGCCGACGAACCGCGCCTTCCGAATACGGGGCACCTTGACCGAGAGCGCGGCGTTGGTGTTCGCCCAGAAGCCCGGCTCGACCAGCGTGGTCGCGCCGTACTGGCCGAGTACGGCCTCCTTGAACCGCGCCTGGAAGGTGATGTGGTTGGTCAGGCTGGCCACCGGCCCGGTCATCGGCCGGCCGGCCTGGGTCAGGTCCCGTGGCAACTGGTTCTGCGCCGCGCCGCGCAGGCCGTGCGCGTCGACGAAGTACACGATGCCCTGGTTGAGCGCCGACGGTGCGGTGTCGCCGGGGGCCACCTCGCTGAAGGTGGCCGGGTCGGTGTTGAACTTCAGCAGCGCGGCGTGCACGTTGGCGCGGATCAGCTCCGGCGAGACGATCGGGGCGTCCCGGTCGCTGATCCGGACCACGTAGCCCAGGTCGTACGGCAGGTTGACGAACATCACCCGGCCGCCGTACTCCTTCAGCTCCGGCCGGTTGACCACACGGGTCACCCGCTCGGCGGCGCCGACGTTGCGGCTCACCGACCCGCCCAGGAGTCCGACGGACCCGAGCTCCTTGACGCTCGGCGGCAGCGCGGTGTTCACCCCGCCCTCCGCCGACCAGCCCTGGTTGCCGCTCGCGCCCTGGCCGGCGATGCCGAGCGACATCCCGAGGGTGACCGTGCTCACCTCGTCGCTGAGCCGTTCGAAGTGCACCGAGTTGCCGTCCGCGTCCACATCCGCAGTGATCCGGGGGATCGCGTAGACGGTCACCTCGGCGGTACGCATCACCGCGTTGCGCCAACTGTGCAGGGTGAAGGACATGCCCGCTTCCGGGGCGGGCGCGTCCGGGTCGTTGACGACCGCGGCGCCGTCCTGGCCGAGCGGGTCGAAGTGCGACTCCAGGCCGTCGCCGCTCACCATCTTGTTGAACAGGTCCAGGTTGTCGATCGCGGCGTCGGTGTCGCGGTGGACGACCTCGTCGTAGGCGTCCCGCGCCCCGTCGACCATCCGACCCAGCAGCGGCCGTTCCTCCAGGGGCGTACCGGGATCCGGGGTCGCCGGCCGGCTCTGCTCCCCGTGCGCCCACGGCCGGTCCCCGTCCGCCGGAAGGAAACCCTCACCGGCCAGTACCTGCATGAGACCGGCCCGGAGCTGCCGCACCGCCGGCTTGTCGATGTTCGGCAGGGACTGACCCAGCAGACCCCGCCCCGCAAGGACATGCCGGGGCAGCAGGTTGCCGCCGGTGTCCTCCGGGTGCACGCCGGTGTTGCGCAGCCGCGGCCGCCACTGGTCGTGCGGCACCGAACGCGGTCGTCCGCCGGCGGGCACCACCGCCAGGTCACCGTCCGCCAGACCCGGGACGGGATCGGGGCCGAAGGCGTTCGCGTCGACGCTGAACCCGTAGTCGAAGGCGTCCGGCTCGGACATCCGGAGCACCGCCGACCCGTTCACCACCGGCGTCGGATGCGGCCACTCGCGCGGCCGGCGGGAGGTGGCCACCTCGGCGTGCAACTCGAACGGCGCCTCGTGGCCGACGGTCTGACCGGTGTACCGGCCGACCACGACGTTCAGCGACGCCACCGTGACGCCACCACCGTCGTTGCTGGTCCAGCTCATCCCCCCACGGGCGGCGAGACCGAGCTTGGCGTTCTCCTTGTACACCCGTGGATCGTCGAGACGCCTGGCCAAGGGCAGGTCCACCCCGCCACCGAACGACAGCCCGGCGGACTGCTGGAGGGTGAACTCGCCGCCCTGCCCCACGATGCCGGTGCGCACCTGCTCGATGTGCGCCTTGTCGCTGGTGGCGCCCACCCGCGTGGAGTCGCCGTCGCCGAGGCCCACCTGCACGGAGCCGCCGAGACGACGGGCGTACACCCGGATGCTGGCCGCCGCGTTCCCGTCGTCGTGCAACGTGAACGCGTAGCCCCGGGTCAGCGCGCCAGCGTCGCCGTCCGTCTCCGGCGTACGCCGGTTGTTCACCGCCTCGTCGAAGTGGGTCTCCAGGTTCCACAGCTTGCGTTGCAGCTCACCCCGCATCGGGCTCTCGATGGACATGTCGAAGCCGTCGGCGCGCAGCCGGTCGATGATGTGGTCGTACAGCTCGTTCAGACCGGTGATGTTGCTGGCGGAGAAGAGCTCCGGCACCCGCGTCAGGTTGTCCCGCAGGTGCTCGGGCAGGTCGGCGACCACCTGCTCGCCGGCGCTCTCCAGCAGGTGGTCGGGGATCGCCACCACCAGTCGGGCGGCCTCCTGCCCGTCCGGCGGCTCCGGCACCTCCACCGCCTGCCACGGCTGCCCGTCGCCGCGTGCCTCGATCAACCACCCCGGCTCGTACGAGTAGAACGTCGAATCCGCGCGGGTGTCGAACACCCGGCCCTTTTCCGCGTCGATCAGGTAGGCGGACTTCTGGTCGACCTTGTTGAGGGTGGCGTTGACGCGGGGCCCCCAGTGGGTCATCGGGCCGAGCGGCACGTCGACGTTGAAGCCACCCCGCACCCGCACCGCCCGCGTGGTGGTGCCGTCGGACTGGCTGTGCGCACCGGTCTGGAAGACACCCTGGGTGAACTGGTTGGCGTGGAAACGGCCGTCCTCGCTCGTCCGGCCCTCGGTGTCGTCCAGCGACGGACCGGACGTCTCCGTGTCGAACGAGCCGGCCGGGTTCGACACCAGCTGCGGGTCCTCCGGCCGCAGGCGGGCCCGCACCTCCATGCCACCCAGCGTGAACAGGTGCCCGTCCGCGGAGACCACCTGCGGGTAGTTGTTGAGCAGCCGCTCATGCAACTGTTCCCACTCGTTGTCCCGCACGGTGACGCCCCGGCGGGCCGCCTCGGCGCGCAGCCCCTGCTCGATGCGGTCCAGGTCCGGCAACGCCGCCTTGGGGTCACCCAGTGCGAGCGCCCGCCGGTCCGGGTTGGCCGGCCGCGCCGGAGCCGACGCGGACGACCCGTCGGGATCGGGTGCGGCCGGTCCGGCGCTGGCCTCGTTACCGAAGACCCGGACGTCCCGGTCGGCCTCCGGCACACCGGAGAGCAGCCGGGCGACCGTGTCGGCCACCTCGCGCGGGATGGGACCACCCCGAGACTGGATCACCACGGCCACCCCGCTCGCGGGGGCCGCCAGGGCGTCGGGGGAGAGCGTGTGCGGGCTGGTGCCGTTCTGCGCGATCAGGACGACCCCGGTGTGCTCCCGGACCGTCCAACCCCGGTACACCTCGTACCCGTCGGTGGCAGCCGCTGGCAGGCCCAGCGGCCCCGGCTGCCGGGGCGGTGCCGGACGCAGCGGCACCCGCCAGGCGTGCGCGGCGGCCGGGAAGGTCTCCTGCCCCCGGGCGTCGACCGGGATCAGCTCGTCGACACCGGCCGGCTGCCGACCCACCACGGAGACCGGCAGCACCAGTTCCAACCGCCCGCCGAACCGCTCCCGCAACAGCTCCGCCACCCGGGCAGCCGCACCGGAGGGCGTGCCGGGGAGGCCGGCGTACGACGTGGCCGAGGTGCCGGCGGCCGGGGGCGCGACGAACACCTGGAGCGGGCCGGAACCCGGCGGAAGCCCCCGACGGACGGCCTCCACGACGGCGACCGGGTCGCCGACCGACCCGTCCACCACCAGCCGGGGCCGGTCCGGGCTGGTCAGGTCGGACCAGTGCAGGGTCGTGGCACCGGCCGGCGGCCGTGGACCGGTGTGGGCGAGCACCCCACCCGGGACGTGGCTCAGCTGGACCTCGGCCGGCAGGCCGGACAGATCCGACGGGACGAGAGTACGCCGGTCCAGCCCCATCCCGGAGGTGATCAGGTGCGTCGGCGCCGCAGCCGGCATGCCCCCGAAGATCCGACCGACCCGGTGACCCACCTCGGCCGGCAGCGCAGTCGCTTTCCAGCCCAGGAACACCACCGGCTCGGCCAGCCAGCCACCGGTCTCCGGCAGCAACCGCCGCGCCCCGTCCAACTCGGACTCCGGCCCGATCCACAGGTGGCTACCGCCGTCCCACACCACCCAGTCGTCGCCGAGCCGGTACACGCCGGGCGACTGCTCGGGCAGGCCGTACGGGGCGGGCCGGCGCGGTGCGCCGGTGGCCTCGGGCAGGAAGAGGTACCGCTCGGGCCGCCCGCTGAAGAAGGTCACCTCGCCGTTGGCGTCCAGCGGGACGATCTGCGTGCTGGGCGTCGGCCGGTCCCGCAGCGCCGACCGGGGCACCGACAACATGGCCGAGGACTGCGGCCCCAGCCCCTGCGCGGTGACCTCCAGCGCCCGGGCCACGCTGACCGGCTGGTCCTGCGGCCAGTGCAGGACGGCCATGGTGGCGTCCTGCGCCCGCAACCCGGCCAGCGCGGCACCGAGGCTGTCCGGGTCGAGCACCGAGGAGTGCAGCAGGACGGCCGGGCCGGGGCCGGTCGGGGGCAACACCCGCGAGCTGATCGGGCCGGGCGCGGCGTCCCTGTCGTGCAGCAGGACGCCGCCCACCGCGCGCTGGAGCCGCAGGTTCTCCGGTAGCCCTTCGGCCATCACCACCAGCGGCGCGTCCGGGGACGCACTGGCCAGCGGGACGACCTGCTGTTGACCGTTCCCGGCGGCCGGGGCCGGCGGTTGCGGGGCCGGCGCGAGCTGCTGCGGGGGTACGGCCGACGGCTCGACCGCCGCAGGGGTCTCCGGCACCAACGCGTCGAAGTGGACGCCCGGTCGCTCCGGGTCGGCGGCCGATCGGGCCAGCTTGACCGGGGTGCCCCCGGTCGGGCCGTACCCGGCCACCGGCCGCACACCGTCCGGGGCGACCTGGGAAATCTGCATCCGGGCATCGGTCGCGTGGGCCAGCAGCGGTGCCAGGAACCGGCCGGCCGGGCTGTTCGACAGGTTCGCCCAGTCGTGCACGGCCGCCTTCACCGCGGCCAGTTCCCCGGAGTCGAGCTGACGATCAGGGTCGGTCAACACCTCGAGCAGGTGACGGCCGGCGTCCGCCGGATTCGCCCGCATCTCGTCGAGGCGTGCCCGCGCGGTGTCCGGGTCCAGGAGACCGGCGGCCACGAGTTCACCGACGCGCCGCTGCGCCTGGTCGGGGCTGAGCCGTGCCACGTCCCGCTCGTGTTGCGGCTGGAAGGCGAGCCGCTGCGCGGTCACGTCCGCCGGCAACCGCCCCGCGTTCTCCTCCAGATAGCCGGACACGTGGTCCCGCAACAGCTCGGTGACCCGGCCGAGCTCGGACCCCTGCGGCACCCCGGTACGAACCGATTCGGCGACAGCGGCCCGCACCCCGGCCGGATCGGAGAGGAACTCCCGCAGGTCCGCCGGCAGCCGCGCGTCCAGCGCGGTGCGGACCAGGGCCGGTTCGGAGGCGACGAACGCGGACAACAGGCCGAGACCGTCGCGGGGCACGCCGAGCGGGACCAGGGCAGGCGCCGGCCGGGGCTCGACCGTGCGAGCGACGTACGAGGCAGCCGTATCCCGGATCTGCTCGAGCTCCCAGGCGGTGAACCCCGGCTCGTGCAGATGATCATCACCCACGCTCCTGGGCTTCCTGAGCAGATCACCCGGCGAAGCATGGTGCGGCACCCCAGCGAAATGCTTCAACTCATGCCCATAAGCACGAGACGGAAGACCCGCAAGCCAATGCAACTGGGTGATCCGACCCTCAGTGCCATCAACGCTCACATAGACGTTGTCGCTGACCTTCAAGTCACTGCCGTACCGGCTGAGCCGAACCACCGTCTCCGCGGCCGGATCGAACACCACCGCCACCGCCGGCGGCCCACCCTCCGGCCCCAACCGCTCGTTGGTCTGCACCACCCACTGCTCAACCGCACCCAACGTGTCCAGAATGGCTTTCTCCGCCACGTTCGCGTCAGGCACCAACCGAAGACGGAACACCACCGTCCCCGACTCACCATCCACCCAATGATCGACGTGGACCCGAACCCCCGCATCCTCCCCCGCCGTCACCACCCGGAACGGACGCCCGTCCCCCGGCGTCGGCACGAACTCCAGCGGCGCCGGACCCTCCCACGTGAACCGATCGGAATCCACCCGCGTCATCTCGCCCCACGAAGGCAAACCCTCCGCACTGCGATACGACACACGCCAACCACCGTCAACCTGCTCCACCGACGGCTCCACCCCAGCCGCCCATTCCGACGACGCCCCGGCCTCCACGCCCACACCAGCCGAGAACGAACCCTTCCCAGGACCCCACTCGAACGCCGCCGGCCCCCCAGGCAACCCGCGCCCGGTACGCGGACGCTTCTCGAGTGGCCCCGCCGGCCATTCCGGCACGGCTGGGCGCTTGCCGCTGTCGGTCGTCTCCCACTGCGCCTTGAACTCGTCGAACCACTCGCTCGACAGGTTCGTGTCGATGAGCCGGTAGGCGTATCCGGACCGGTCGACCAACGGTGCCTTGACGGCGGCGACGATGCTCGTGACGACGTTCGACTCCTCCAGCCGAAGAAATCGGCCGACCCGCAGGGCGACTTCCGTCCCAGGAGAGAGATCCACCTCCTGCCCGTCCAGCTTCCTGCCCGAGTTGTCATCGCCGAGCGTGAGCGGCAGCGGGTATGGCGTGCGCCTGTCCTCCTGCATGACGAGATCGATGGATACTTCGTCGAGGAGCGCCGCTGGCTCGGCCGATTCCCACAGCGCCATCGAACGCAGCCGCTCGATGTCGTAGGCGGTGGGGGCCGGCGAGGACAGCTCCAGGTACAGGGGCGCTCCGGTGCCGTTCCTTCCGACCGGTGCTTCCAGGACCGCCAGGGGTTGACCCTCCATGCTGTACCCGAGCCGGAAACGCCCCTCCCTCAGTTCGGCGGCGATGACCGGCGGAAGTCCGTCGGCCACCTCGACCGGTGGGAGCGTGACTCTCTGGCCGCCAAAGGTGATGTCAAATATTCCGCTTTCGCTCACCGGCGCCGTGATGTGGTAGAGATTGCCGAACGTCCACCGGTCGACGGTCTCCCATACCGGGCCGGCTGCCACACTCCACAGTTCGGCCAGCTCGCTGTCGGTGAACTTGCGGGCGATCTCCTGGTAGACGAACCTCTCGGTGCCGTCGGGCGCGGTGTACGGGATTCTGGCAATACCGACACCTTCGCCGTCAACTCTCCCGAAATCGACAGCGACCCTGTCGCCCGGGACGGTGACTCGATCGACATATCCGAGGGAAATGTCGTTGCCGTCAAGCCGAAGCCGGAGAGTCGGACGACCCGCGGTGTACTCGACGGGGACGGGGACGGTGAACGGGTCTTGCAGGTTCCAACGGTTCTCGTCCTCCCACGTGCTCTCCTCGCGGAGGGCGGCGGCGTATCGGCGGTGTTCTTCGAGTACGTCGGCGTGCCCCTGGGGGGAGCTGGGGCGTTGACTGATAGCCGCGAGGTTCCGGTGGAAGGTGTCCTGCAGGAGCGGCCAGTGGCGGATCGCCGTGTTCTGTTCCGCCGTGTCGACTTCGGTTTTCAGCACCTCGAGCGCCTCGTCGAACACCGCGTCCAGTCGGCGCAGTTCGGTGAGGGCTGCCGGTGACGGGAAACCCTCGGCGATGCGGGCATCGTCTGGGTCACGAGGCTGGCCGAGGTAGTAGGCGCCGTCCAACCAGACGACTGGTTGCGGGACCTCACCGTCTTGGGTTGGCGGACCGATGACGTACGGGGCACCGTACGGATGGTGGATCGCCATCGGCAGACCCAAACCCCAGGCCACGATGTGGGGAACCACGTGCACGACGTCGGGATAGCCGGGCTGGCGGTGTACGAGTTTGTTGAGCAGGTGCTGGTGCAGGGTCTCCCGTCGCTGTTCGGACATGCTCTCCGGATAGGGGAGAAGTGCTCCGAACATCGACTGCTCACCCCGGCGGAGGTCGACGTCCAGGTGGCGGGCCACCAATGCGCCCAGTTCAGCCACGGTGGTGACGCCCGCCTGCGCCAACCGGTCCTGATGGGTGCTCAACACCGTCCCGTAGAAGGCGTCGAGCGGCCGCGCGCCGCCCTCCGCGCGACCGATGCGGAAAACCTCATACGCCCAACGCTTGAATGCCGACCCTTTGTGGGTTTTCCTGGCCGTCAACTGTTCGATCGCCGAGTGCACTTTCCGCCACGGGGCCTCCACTGCCCGCCCATTCAGAGCATTCAGATCTTCCGCAGTAAAGTCCGTATCAAAGTCCCGGTAGATGAATCTCTCGGTTCCGTCGGGCGCCGTGTAGGGAATTCTGGCAACAGCGAAGACCTTTTCACCGTCCATCCCGAAATCGACGGCGATCCGGTCGCCCGGGATGGCGACAGCATTCAGATGGCGGATACGCAGGCGCTTGTCACCCACTTGGGCAAACGCCACTGCCATCGAATCACCTTGGGAGGCGACGTTGAGGTGGAGGGTGACCCGACCTCCCTGAGGCCTTGGGTCCTCTCCTCTCCAGGGGCTGGATTGGAACATGCTGTGGAGGTACCGGCGGTATTCCGCCAGGATGTCGGCCTGCTGCCGGGGCGATTTGGGGCGTTGCCGCTCGGCGAGATCTACCCCGCCGACCCCTTGACGGATGACCGCGAGCCTACGCTGAAGGTGTTCCCGCTGGACGGACCAGTGGCTGCCGGCCGTTCGGAGTTTCTCTTCCACCGCACCGATTCGCGCCAGCAGCATACCGAGCGCCTGGTCGAACAGTCCATCCAGTCGCCGCTTCTCACCGTCCGGTATTGGCGTCCGCTCGGGACCCCTGGCGATTCTGGCGGCGAGGTCAGCATCGTTTGGATCAGCAGGCCGGCCGAGGTAGTAGGCGCCCCTGTAGAAGACAACTGGCAGCTTGGTGGAATCGGACCCCGAACCGATGTCGTGCGGGGCGTCGAACGGTTGGTAGATGCGCACCGACTGGGGTATGAACCGGGCCAGGACATGGACAGCCACATGCGCGACGTCGTGATCGCTGTTGTAGCCGTACGCGATTTTGCCGATCCACTGCCGGTGCAGGTCCTCTCGTCGCTGCTCGGACACGCCCTCCGGATACGGAAGCAAACGCCGAAACTCCGACGCGTCACCCAGACGGAGATCGGCGGCCAGGCTGCTGGCCGTCCACTCGTGCAGTCTTTGACGGTTGATCCCCAAGTCCGCAAACTGCTTTTTGAAGGTGCGGAAAACCGAGTCGTAGAAGTTGTCCGGTTTCGCTCGCGTGAGATCGATTCCGAACACCTCGCCCGTCCACCGCACGAAGTTCTGCTCGTCGAGGTTGCCCACGGCTGACAACTGTTCGATCGCCGTGGCAACCGCTGCCGGCAACGAGCCCGACGTTTCAAGGTTCTCCTGCGGCAAGCCCTGCGCCGCATCGTCGGACCTCCCCGCCAGCATCGCCGCAGCCGACCCCCGGTTTGTCAGCGCCTCGGTGATGTCGCGTTTCAGGTCGTCGAAGCGCTCGTTGTCCACACCCGTGTCAAGGAGCCGGTAGACGTGTCCGGACCCGTCGGCCAACGGCGCACGGACCACGACAGGAATGGTGCCGGCGACATCCGCCCCGACCCGCCCCTGCCACTGCCCCACCGACAGGGTGACCGATGTCCCGGGAGAGAGATCCACTTCCGCCCCAGCCAACGTCCTGGCCGGGTCAGGACCGCCGACCGCGATGGGCAGCGGACCGGGCGTCCATTTCCCCTGCTCCAATACGACTTCGAAAGACATCTGCTCGGAGAGAGCCCACCGATCCTCCGGTTCCCACAGCGCGTCCTTGCGCAGGCGCTTGATGTCGTCGACGACGAGGGCGGGCTTGCCCACTTCCAGGTATAGGGGCAGTCCTGTGACGTTCTTTTCGGCCGGCGCTACCAAGACCGCAGTGGGTCGACCGTCCTCGGCGTACCCGAGGATGAGACGGCCGTTCAGCTCGGCATGGAGAACAGGCGGAAGCCCGCCGACCACCGGGACGTGTGGGACCACGATCCGTCTGTCGTTCCTCCGGGCCGCCGGGTCGCCGTAGTGACCGGCCAAATACCCGCGTCCCGATAGAGGCACTGCCACCTGATAGTGGTCGCTCGACAGCGGCCGGTGGTGAAGGTCCCACACGCGGCCGGCTGCCTTCCCCCTCAACTCGAGCAGGTCACCGTCGCTGAGATTGTGTTCGAATTTTCGGTAGAGGATCCTGTCGGTGCCGTCGGTTACGTCGGTATACCGGAATTCCGCAAAAGCGATGCCCTCTTCGCCTCTCGCCCCGAAATGAACAGGAAGCCGGTCGCCCCGTATGGCCAGTCGGCCGATACTCAGAGGTACGGCCCCGCCGTCCAGCGGCACGCTCAGCTCCATGGACTTACCATTCTTATGTCGCTTGACGCCGACGTCGAGCGTAAAGTCGTAACGGAAGTCCGTCGTTTCTTCCTCCCATCGATGATCCGCACGGAGGTCGTCGAAGTATCGGCGGTATGCGGCGAGTTCCCGGGCTTTCCTGTTGTGCGGAGAGTCGGGGTGTTCACGGATGTTGTGCGGAGAGTCGGGGTGTTCACGGATGACCGCGAGCTCACGCTGAAGCGTTTCCCGCAGGACGGGCCAGTGCTTGGAGTTGGTCGGATGGGGGTTGTTCTCCGCCTCCGCGATCGCCGCCAGCAGCAGGTCGCGTGCGTGGACGAACAGTCGATCGAGTCGCCGCTGCTCGTCGTCGGATATCTCTGTCCGAGGGAAGCCCTCCGCGATGCGGCGAGCGCGTTCGGCATCGGCCAGGTCAGGTAGCTGGCCGAGGTAGTAAGCGCCCTTGTGGAACACGACCGGATACCGGACACCAGCACGGGGCTCCGGGCCGATGTCATGCGGAGCGCCGAACGAATGGTGGATCCGCATCGACAGGGACAACCGCGAAGCGATGACGCGCGGAACCACATGCGCAACGTCGTCATCGCCGGTCCTGTGGTACGCGATCTTGTTGAGCCATTGCCGGTGCAGGTCCTCCCGTCGCTGCTCGGACATGACCTCCGGATACGGAAGCAACCTGCTGAACTTTGACTCGCCACCCCGGCGAAGGTCAGCGGCCAACTCGCGGGCCACCCACGCGCGGAGTCCAGAAATGCTGGGATCGACCCCCGCAGCCTTCAACTTCTCCTCGAAGCGACGCACCACAGCGTCGTGGAAGTCGTTCGGCTGAACGTCAGCCATGAGATCGATCCCGAGCACGTCGCGCGTCCACTGCGCGAACTCTGCCGCGACATCGCGGACTCCACCCGCCTCACCACGGGTTCCCACGGCCGACAACTGCGCGATCGCCGAAGCCACGGCCTGCTTCCAGCCCTGCGGGACACCGCCGGACCCACCGACCGCCTGCACCCCAATCCGCCCCGGAACCTCCCGCACTTCCGCCGGGGCAGTGCTGATCTCGCTTGTCAGGCCGTCGAAGTTCCGGATGTCCACACCGGTGTCGAAGAGCCGGTAGACGTGTCCGGACCCGTCGACCAACGGCGCGCGGACCACGACAGGAATGGTGCCGGCGACACCCGCCCCGTCCTCCCCCTGCCCCGGCCACTTCCCCAGCGACAGGGTGACCGACGTCCCCGGGGAGAGATCCACCTCCGCCCCAGCCAAGGTCCTGGCCCGACCACTACCGCTGACCTCGATGGACAGTGGACCCGACGCAGCGCGAATCGACAGAGGCCCCTGTCGGCTCCACGCCCCCGGCTGCAACACGACATCGAAGGACATCTGCTGGGAAAGAGCCCACCGATCCTCCGGTTCCCACAATGCCCTCTTGCGCAGCCGCTCGATGTCGTATCGGGTGATGACAGGTTTGGACAATTCCAGATACAGGGGCAGCCCTTTGACGTTCTTCCCGGCCGGTGCTTCCACGACGGCAGTGGGTCGGCCGCCGTCCCGGGCATACCCGAGCAGAAGCCGGGCCTCCTCCAGCTCCCTGGTGAGAACGGGCGGAAGTCCGCCGACCACCGGGGCCGACGGGATCCTCACCCCCGGGGCATCCCGGCCGCGTTCGGCTCTGCCGAGCCCCACGCTCAATTCCCCGCTCCTGTGCACGGGCGTCGTTATGGAGAAATCGCGCACCAGTGGCGGACGGTCAAGGTCCCACACCTTGTCGGCCGCCTTGCTCCTCAGCTTGGCCAGCTGCGAGTCGTTGAGACTGCGGCCGATTTCTCGGCGAGAGTAGATTTCGGTGCCGTCGGCCGCGGTGTACGAGACTTCAGCAAATCCGGTGCCCGCTTCGTCGACCTTCCCGAAATGGACAGCGATCATATCGCCCGGGATAGCCATCCGATCGATATCAAAGACGACCGACTCTGTGCCACTAAACCATACGCGCAAATACCGGTACCCGCCCCTCTGGTCGACGGCGACGGGCAGGTGGAGGGTGAACTGGTTCTCCAAGTTCTGCCGGTTCCCGGACTCCCATCTGCCGGCACTGAGGGGGAGTCTCCGAAGGTAGTGGACGTGGGCAGCGAGTTCCCGGGCCTTCTTGTTGTGGGGAGAGTCGGGGTGTTGACGGATGACCGCAAGTTCGCGGTGGAAGGTTTCCCGCAGGATGGGCCACTGGTCGGAGTTGGTCGGATGGGGGGAGTTCTCCGCCTCCGCGATCGTCGCCCGCAGCAGATCGCGTGCGTCGTCGAACAGTCGATCGAGTCGCTGCCGCTCGTCTTCGGATATCTCTGTCCGAGGGAATCCCTCAGCGATGCGCCGAGCGCGTTCGACATCGGCCGGGTCAGGCCGCTGGCCGAGGTAGTAGGCGCCCTTGTGGAAGACGACCGGATACGGGATGACACCAGCACCGGGCTCCGGGCCAATGTCGTACGGGGCACCGAACGGATGGTGGATCCGCATCGGCAGGGACAACCCCGAAGCGATGACGTGCGGAACCACATGCGCCACGTCGAAATCGCCGGACTGGTTGCGCGCGATCTTGTTGAGCCATTGCCGGTGCAGGTCCTCCCGTCGCTGCTCGGACATGACCTCCGGATACGGAAGCAACCTGCTGAACTCCGACTCGCCACCCCGGCGAAGGTCAGCGGCCAACTGGCGGGCCACCCACGCGCGGAGTCCAGGAATGCTGGGCTCGACCCCCTCAGCCTTCAACTTCTCCTCGAAGCGACGCACCACCGCGTTGTGGAAGTCGTTCGGGTGCGGAGAGTGATTCGCGAGACCGACTCCGAGCACGTCGCGCGTCCACTGCACGAACTCCGCCCCGACATCGCGGACTCCACCCCCCTCACCACGGGTTCCCACGGCCGACAACTGCGCGATCGCCGAAGCCACGGTCCGCTTCCAGTCCTGCGGGACACCGCCGGACCCACCGACCGCCGGTACCCCACTCGCCCCCGGGTCCGGCCCGACTGGTGCGGGGTTCTCCGGCAGGGTCCCGAAACCAGGCGCCGATTCCTGCTGGTCCCACGCTGCCAGCAGCCGCACGGCTTCGCCCGGGTCGGCATCCGTCAGCCAACCGGTGGCCACCGATGCCGGCAGAGAAACCCCCGCCCACGGATTCCCGGAGTTGGCGGGGTCGGTACCCGCCGGCGTTCCCCCGTCCTCGGACATCGGTGAATCAACCCCTGCTGGCAGGTCCGACACGACCTGTTCGGGTTCCGCCAGCCGATCGACGTCGGACACCGGCGCCGGCGAATCCACGTCCGCCAGCGGAACCCAATAGTCGACCGGGCCGGATTCCGCCGGCCAATCGACGCCAGACACCCCGTCCAGCGGATCCCAGGGGTCGTTCAGGTTGGCACCCGCCAGCCAATCGGTGCCGGACTCCGATGCCAGCGGATCCGAGGGGTCGACCAGCTCGGCGCCCCTCAGCGTTTCCCCGTCCATGTCGGACGCCGGTGATTCCCCTCCTGACGACAGGTCCGACTCGACCGGATCGACATCCCACGGCGGCTCCCAGCCCTCGGGGAGCTCCGCCGGTGTGTTCAGATTCAGCCCGCTCAGATCCGGGTCCACGTCTTGGAATCCCAGACCAACAAACGCCGGGTCGGTGCCAGGCGCATCGTCCATCTCCGCCGGGTCAAACGGCTGCCCGGGGGAGGTGGTGTCCGCCTGCATCGCCTGGGACGGGCCGCGCGGCGGGGTGGTGGAGGCGAGCAGGACGGCGCCGGACTCCGATGCCAGCGGATCCGAGGGGTCGACCAGCTCGGCGGCCCTCAGCGTTTCCCCGTCCATGTCGGACGCCGGTGATTCCCCTCCTGACGACAGGTCCGACTCGACCGGATCGACATCCCACGGCGGCTCCCAGCCCTCGGGGAGCTCCGCCGGTGTGTTCAGATTCAGCCCGCTCAGATCCGGGTCCGCGTCTTGGAATCCCAGACCAACAAACGCCGGGTCGGTGCCAGGCGCATCGTCCATCTCCGCCGGGTCAAACGGCTGCCCGGGGGAGGTGGTGTCCGCCTGCATCGCCTGGGACGGGCCGCGCGGCGGGGTGGTGGAGGCGAGCAGGATGGCGTTGGGGTCGATGCGGGTCGTGGTGGTCGGCTGCGGGTGTGCGGTGGTGCGGTCGGGAAGGAGGTCGGCGATCGTGGTGGGTCGCCCGGTGCTGTCGAACGCGGCGAGTCGGGTGCTCGATGCGAACAGGTGTCTTAGCCATGGGTCGCGTTCCGGGTTGGTCGGTTCGGGTCGGTCCTCGGCGCCGGGTACCAGGCCGTCGCGCACCTTGATGGTCGGTGGTCCGGGTGGTTGGGGCTGGCTGTGGAGGGCGAACACGTGTTGTGGTTCGTTGGGTGGTGCGATCCTGACCACGACCATCGATCCCGGTGCCGCTCGCAGGGCGGCGAGTACGTCCTCCGGGGTGACTCCGTCGGGGTGGGCGACGCGCTCGTCTGTCGCGCCGAGGATGTCCAGGAGTTGCGGCCAGCTCCGCGTGGGTGCGGGTCGGCCGTCGGGTCCGATGATTCGGTCGTCGAACACCGCCCGTTTGCCCGGCCGTCCGTACGCGGTGGTGTAGGCGTCGAGGGTGGCCTGCACGCACCACCACCACGGGTCGCGGCTGTTGTCGGGGCCCACCGGCGTCTGGTCGACCCAGTCAGCGACCCGCCGCGCGGACTCGGCCGCCGAGATGGGCTGCCCCGTCGCCGCGACGGGCTGCCCGGTTGCCGCGACCGCCGGCTCCGGTGCCGTGCTGGCCGGCTCGCGGCGTCCGCCCGGGTCCCCACCGACCGGCTCGTCCAGCGAGGACACGTTGCTAAACGAATCCCTGCCGCCGACATCGCGCGTGACCGGGTCTCCGCTGATCAACCCGTCCCGCGAGGAGGCGTCCCTGAACGGGTCCGTGTCCCTGAATTCGCGCTTGGCCGCTTCACCATTGTCCGACTCGTCGAGGGACGAGACGCCACTGACCGAATCCCCGTCGATGAAGTCGCGTTTGACCGGGTCGCGGCTGATCGGCTCGTCCAGCGAGGAGAGATCGCTGACCGTCATGATCTCGTCGCGGTCGGCCCGACCGTCCTGCGAGGAGAGGTCACTGACCGTCATGTTTTCGTCGCGACCGGCCAGATCGTCTTGCGAGGGGCGGTCGCTGATCGTCGTGGGGTCGGTGAAGCTGCTGTCGCGGCTGAAGATGCCGTCGCTGGGGACGGAGAGTTCACTGACCGACGTCTGGTCGCTGGCGTCGTGGTGGTCCGGCGTGCCGTCGATGCGGGAGGCGACACCACCCGGCAGCGTGCTGCGGACGCCGGCCGCATCCGGCGTGCCCGGAGTGCCCGGCGCACCCGGCGCGCCGGGCGTGGCCGGCACGCTGGGCGTGGCCGGCACGCTGGGCATACCCGCCGTGCCGGGGGCGGCGGTGGCCTGGGCGAGTACCTGGTGGTATCCGTCGACCCAGTCCTGTCGGAAGGATTCGGCGAGGGTGTCGTGGCTGGCCGGCTCGACGCCGTGCTTCCTGGCCAGGGCGGTGAACTGGGTTTCTGCCAGGCTGGCCGCTGCTGCGGTGTGCTGCTCCGGGGTCACCGGCACCGTCGGCACGTCGGTGCGCCCGTGTGCCGGCGTGTCCGTGCCGGCTGGGGTGGCCTCCGGTGCGGTGGCATCGGGGATGACCGCGGCCGTGAAGCGGGCGGGCAGGTCGGTGACCACCTGTCGGACCACGTCCGCCACGGCGTTGACCTGCGCGGCGCCCGGACTGGCCACCGCAGCCGACGGCACGGCCGACGGCTTGGTGAGTGGTGCGGTGGGTAGCGGGTTGGTGCCGAGGATCGCGTCGAGGCTCCGGTCCACGTGACGCGCGACCGCCGCGCGCACGGCGTCCGACGGCACCGCCGCCGCCCCGGCGGCCCCCGGCACGCCCGCGCCACCCGGCACACCAGCGGTCCCCGGCGTACCGACGACCGCCGGCACGGCAGCACCGCCCGGCACGCCACCCGCCCCCGGCACCTGAACGGCCCCGGGCAGGACCAGTCCGCCTTGCAGGGTGACGGGCGTCGGTGTGCCGGTGGTGAGGTACTGGTCGATGTGGTGCTCGGCGGCCAGGTGCGCGGCCGAACGCAACGCCTGCCGGTCGAACTCCGCCGGCAGCGCGGCGACGACCTGCTCCGGGCGCACCGCCGCCGGGATCTGCCCGCCCGCCGGGATCTGCCCGGCGAGGGCTTCGGTGACGCGGGCGACGGCCTGGTCCCGGACACCGAACAGGTACCGCTCGGTGAGCGCGGTGGCGGGCAGGCCGATCTGGGACAGGAAAGCGGGGACGGCCGGGTCGTTCTGCCGGGCGTCGGCCCACTCGGTGAAGACCTGCTCGACCGGCACGGGAAGCCCGGCCAGGAACTGCCGCGCCTGCGCGGTCCCGGCGAGCAGCCCACCGTAGTGGTCCACCAGTTCCCGCTGGAACCGCTGCCACTGCTCCACCACCGGCGCGCCGGCGGCCACGACCCACTCCGGCACCGGCACCACCGGCACCACCGGCACCGCCGGGGCGGCCGGGGCGGCCGGGGCGGGCAGGTTCGGCACGGACCACGACGGCACCGGCAGGTCCGGCACCGACCACGACGGCGCGGACAGGTCCGGTGCCGACCACGCCGGTACCGGCGGCACCGGTTCAGACGCCCCCGGCGCTGGTGCCGGCAGCGCCGGTGCCGACACCAGCGGGACGGGCACCGGGGCCGGCCCGCCGGTGCCCGCACCCGCCGGATCGTCGACCTCCGGCTGATAGGCGGACGGGTCCGGAGTGACCGGGACGGGCGGCGGCACCGGCGCGACCGGCTTGCCGTCCGCGGTGAAGCCGGGGCCACCGGGCATGTTCCACCGGGGCCGGGTCGGGTTGAACCCCAACCCGACCGCCACGCGACGCGCAGCGGCCCCGGCCGCGGTCCCGGCCAGCTCATTTGCCCCCGACACCGCCCCGGACGCCGCGGCCAGAGCAAGACCACTGGGGTCGTAGGTCCCGTCGACCATGTAGCTGGCGGCGATATCGCCGACCACCTCCAGGCCGACCTCCGACACCGGCACCATCATCAGGCTGGTCAGCAGGTTACGCGTGGCATCCGACACTTCGAACTTCGCCAGAGCACCACCCACGACCCCGGCGAACCGGCCCATCGCCGGCCCGGCCGCCGTGGTGATACCCGCCACCGCCAACCCGTACAACGCCTGCTTGCCGACCTGCGCCCAGTCGATCCCCGGCATCAGACCATCAGCCAGCATGCTGATCTGCGCCAACAACGACGACCCCGGCATGAACAACATCTGGATCGCCGTGCTGCTCGCCGCCGCCCGCACCATCGACGACCGCAGAATCGTCTGAATGATCGTCCGGGTCTTCACGATGTGCGCCGCCGCCTCCACCGGCAGGAAGAACGCCATCGCGAACGCGACCGCCAACTCCGTCATCATGAAGATGAACATGACCAACGCCTGACGATCCGTCAGCTCCATCTGGTTCAGGAAGCCCCGCATTGCCTGGGCCGCGTCCACCTTCAGATCCGCGACCCCGTCCAACAACTCCACGAACGGAGCCGTCTGCGCCACGAACCGGTCGTAGACCTCACCCTCGCCCGCCGCCCGAACCGCCTTGATCGCCTGGATCAGCTCCGGAACCAACAGGGTCCGCACCCGATCCGCCAGCACCTCCAACGCGTTCAGGTCGTACGCCAACATCAGCAGATTCGACCGGTGCAACCGCATCCCGGTGAACGCCTCCAGGGCCCGCTTCGACGACTCACTGAGACCAACGGAAGGAACGGCGACCTCACCCATCGCGCAACGCCTCCGTTCCCTGCCCCTGGTCGCTCAGTGCGAATCACTCAGCGGCGCAGACCACCGCCCCGGCCCTCGGCCATCTCGTCTCCGCGGATCAACCCCGCGCGCCACCGCTCATGTCCGGGACCATTTCGTTGATGGTGGCCTCGGTGTTCTCCCCGACACGGAAAACGTTGTGCAACTTCTCGCCCTGGAATCCGGCCGCCTGAGCCAGCTTGGCGTACGCCGCGAGCACGATGACCCCGATCACTTGCTGCACGGCCGCGCGGGCCTGCAGGCTCAGTTCGTCGTCCGCGGGGACGCCGGCCGCCCACCGGCACTCGGCGATCTGGCGCACCGGGTCCACCGTGCCGATCAGGTGGTCCTTGAACTGGAGCACCGCCGGCACATTCTGGAGCAGGATATCCCCGTGGTGCTCGATCCGTTGCCCGCTCATGACGCCGCCTGCCCGGTCCGCCGGTCGGCACCGCCGGAAACCATGCTGGCGATGCCCTCGACAAGTTCCTCGATGCTCCCGGCCGACTGCGCGGCGTCGTCGAGGCCGGTGAGGTGACGCGTCAGCTCGGCGGTGCCGGCCATCGTCTTGCGCTGGGCCTTCTCGCGGGCGGTACGTGCCGTCGTCACGATCAGGTCGGCCAGCTCGGCTGGCGCGAGTCGCCGGTAGGCGTCCCCGTTAAAGGTGATCCGGGTCAGCTCGCCGTGGCCACCCACGGTCACCGACAGCAGCTTCTTCTTGTCCTCCACGGTGGTCTGCGCCCGGGCCACGCGCCGGCGTACCCGGTCGGCCGCCTCGTCGACGTCCTTCAGGGCCGCCCGCATCTCGGCCAACAGTTCCTCGTCGCCCAACATGCTCATCCCGACTACCTCCTCTTCTATCCCACGGCTGATCTGCGGCACCGGGTTCACATTGGTGCAAGAGTGTTCAACGGCCGGTGCAGCAGCGTCAACGGCCCCGGTACCGGCGGCGTTCGTCCTGGCTGCCGGGGCGCTCGTCGACCGGCATGCCGAACTCGTCGTCCTCGACCCGGGTGTCCCGACCGCGCCGGCCGATCACCGCGGGCGCACAGTCGGGGTCGGTGCCCCAGACCTTCTCGTCCTCCTTCAGCCAGGTGCTGCGCTGGCGGTCACGGTCCTGTCCTTGCTGGGGTGCGCCACCCATGCCCGGCATCATCGGGGGCATGAACGGCATCCCACCGCCCGGCATACCGCCCCCACCGGGCTGCGGGAGACCAGGACCGGCACCCGGACCTGAATTCAGGTTGGTCCCGACCGGGCCTCCGACAGGCACCCCCAGCTTGTCCGGGTTCAGCGCCCCGGGCGAGCCGGATACACCCGGCACCGCCGACAGACCCCCGGTGCCGACCTGCACCCCGGGAACCTGCGGGAAGCTTGCCGAACCGGGTCTCGTGACGTCACCGAATGCCGGAGGGGTGGTGATGCCTCCGGTCATACCCGGCTTGGGCGACACGTTCTTACCGTCGACCGTGGTCGGGAACGCATTCCGGTCAATCGGTGCCGACGGCCCGGTGTCGGGCCACGGCAACCTGCCCGCGTCCAGCCCCGGCGCCGATCCGGCCCCGCCGGTGTCGGGCCACGGCAACCTGCCCGCGTCCAGCCCCGGTACGGACCCACCCCCGCCGGAACTCCCCGACGGGTTGGGCGGCAGCCCGAGTTTCGCTCGCTCTTCCGGCGACAGAGGGACATCGTCCAGCAGCCCGCCGCGTTGCAGCGCGTCAAGCTGATCCGGACCGAGCTGACCGAGATTCGTCGCACCCCCCGGCGACAGACCGTTCTTCCGCAGGTAGTCCGCCTGCTCAGCGGTCAGCGGCGCATCGTCCAGCAGCCCGGCCCCGTCCAGTTGCCGCAACTGGGACGGCGTCAGGTCACCCAACGACTGCGGCCCGTCCAGGCCGAGCTTCGCCCGCTGGTCGCTGGTGAGGGGGGTATCGTCCAGCAGCCCGCCGCGATCCAACGCGTCGAGCTGATCCGGGCTGAGCTGACCGAGATTCGTCGCACCGCCCGGCGACAGACCGTTCTTCCGCAGGTAGTCCGCCTGCTCAGCCGTCAGCGGCACATCGTCCAGCAGCCCGGCCTTGTCCAGTTGCTCCAACTGGGACGGCGTCAGGTCACCCAACGACTGCGGCCCGGACGGCTTGCGGTTGAGCCCGAGATTGCTGGTCGGCAGGGAACTGCCCGCGCCACCGCCGGTGAACGGATTCTCCAGGCCACCGCCGGCAGACGGGGTGACCGGTTTGGGGGTCGGAATGGGGGGAAGACCGCTCGCGCCACCGCCGCCAACCGCAGCGTCCAAGCCGCCGTTGGCGAACGGATTGCCCGCGCCACCGCCCTCGGACGGCATGCCCGACTTGACCTTCAGGTCGGTGGGAAGGCCGCCGCCGGCGCCGGCGCCACCACCGAAGGAACCATCCAAGCCATTGGCGAACGGATTACCCGCACCACCACCAAACGCATCGCCCGAGTTGGGCATTATGCTGGCGGGAAGGCCGCCGCCGGCGCCGGCGCCACCACCGAAGGAACCATCCAAGCCATTGGCGAACGGATTACCCGCACCACCACCCTCGGACGGCATACCCGACTTGACCTTCAGGTCGGCGGGAAGGCCACCCCCGGCGCCACCACCGAACGGATTCTCCGCGCCACCACCAAAGGAACCACCCAAGCCATTGGCGAACGGATTACCCGCACCACCACCGGCGCCCGAGTTGGGCATCAGGCTGGTGGGCATGAAAGCACCGCCACCGGTGCCGTTGGCGAACGGGTTACCCAAGCCGCCGCCGTTGGGGAACGGGTTGCCGAAGTTCGCTCCCACGTTCGCGAACGGGTTGCCCATGTTCGCGAACGGATTGCCCATGTTCGCGAAGGGGTTACCCACGTTCGCGAACGGATTGCCCATGTTCGCGAACGGATTGCCCATGTTCGCGAACGGGTCGCCCCAGTTGGCGAAGGGGTTGCCCATGTTCCCGAACGGGTTGTTGGGGAATGCCCCGTTGGGCATCCCCACGTCGTTGGGCATCGGATTCGGTGGCACCGGCTTCGGGTCGGTGATGCTCATCGGGTTGCGCGCCTCGGCGAACACCGACACCAATTCCTTCGCCGCGAGCACCGCCGGCTCGAAGGTCTTGAGGGCGTGCTCGGCCCACAGCTGGCGCAGATGCTGGTCCAGCTTGTTCCACTCGGGGATGCTGAACGCGTCGAACGGGTGATATTTCACCCATGCCGGCGGCGTCCACATGATGGGCAGACTTCCGTCTCGTCCGCCGACCCGTTTTCCCTGGTTCGACTGCTCCCCGGTTTCGGCGTACTGCTGGCCCAGGTCCCAGGCGTTCGACTGGCCATCGTGCAGGTCACCGAGTTCAAGAGTGCTCTCGTTGAACATCTGGGCGATCACCCGGTACGGGTGCTGCCAGATGCCGGCCGGGTGGATCGAGGACCACTTCTCGAAGGTGTCGGCCACCGCCGTGATGAAGTCCCTCATGGCCTGCTCGACCTGGGCTAGCGTGGTGTCCCACTGCTTGGCCTGGGGCATGATGTCGACGAGGTACTTGTTCGCCTCCTGCACCCGGTGCCGCCAGGCCGATTCGGCGGAGCCCTTGAAGTCGGGGCTCTTGGCGTTCACCGACTTGACCTGATCGGTCAGCTCGCTCGAGATCCCCAGCGCGTGGGTGGTCAGGTTGGCCAGGATCTCGCGGACCGACCCGATCGAGTCCGGGTCGAACGCCTTGTTCGGCCCGGCCACCTTGGGCAGGTCGGCGATCATCCGCTCCCACGCGTTGCCGAGCGAGACGACCGGGTTACCGTCGGCGTTGGTCGAGTTCCCCGGGTCGGTGGAGTTGTACTTCTGACCCTGGGTGTCGTCCCTGCTGGTCACGCCCACCCACACCGTCACCCGGGTGATGTACTTGGTCGCCCCGCTCTGCCTCCACTTGTAGAAGGTGACCGCGTCCTTGTTGTACTCCGGCATCCATCCGCCGGGTTCGGAGTTCTTGAGGGTGCTCGTCTGGGTGATCAACCAGTAACCGGGGCCCTTGATGGTCCGCGGTCGGAAGTTGTCGTTGATGGAAGCCTTTTCCCCGCCCTCCCCACCGCCGAGCACCAGCCCCAGAATGCTCGCCAGGGCATCCTCGAACGTCGCGGTGTTCGCCATGACTAACCCCCGGCTTTGGGCATGAAGTACTCGAACTGCTCGGCGCTCAGCGTGCTCGTCTGCTCGACGGCGTCGGAGTCGGCCAGCAGGAACTTGATGCCATGCTCCAGGTTGTTGAGCTCGGTTCGCGCGCCCTTGAGCCGGTTGGCCAGGCCGGCCCGGACGACCTCGATCGCCCCCGTCAGCTCCTCCGCCTCGGTGAAGCCCTTCGGGCCGAGGCGCAGCTTGAACTGCTTCGTGATGTCGACGGTGGAATCCGGCAGGGAGCCGTACGGGTAGTTCTTGCCGTACATCAGGTCGATCTCGTCGACCTGCTTGGTATAGGTGCCGTGCAGCTTCCGCAGGTAGTTCTCGTTGATGACGATGTTCTTCATCGTGTCTTTCCTCTCTCGATGGAGACGGGTCAGCGGGACTCGGCTGTCCGCACCCGACGGAAGCCGAGGTCTGGGTGAGTCCGTGGACGGCGGCGGGTCAGACGCACCGGTCCACCCGACGGTGCGGTGGACCGGTACGTCTGACCCGGTATCGGCTCGGCAGGATTGCCGTTTCGGCCTCGTGCGGCGTCAGATTCGGCCAGGTACTAGCTGAAGATGGCCGCGCCCCGGTTGTCGCCGTGCTGGTAGTTCATGTTGATCTCCTGAAGGCGCTGCTGCCCCACGGCCAGGGCCGCCCTCATCTCCTGCTGGCCCTGGTTCCACAGCGCCTGGGCGGCCTTGTAGGCCTCCGGCGCCTGACCGTTGTTGGCATCGGTGAACCGCGCCACCGAGGCCTGGAGGGTCGCCAGCGACTGGTCAAGCTCGCGGGTCTCCCTGGCCATTTCATCGGCGACGGTCTGAACCGCAGCGGGGTTGATGCTGTAGTTGGCCACTCTCGGCCTCCTTGTCGTTCGTCGGTCCGGGTTTCGTCCCGGCTTTCACAGGTGAGGGCTCGGCGGTCAGCCGCGGGCCCAGCCGCCGGACAGCATGGCGCTGTCGTCTTCAGTCGTGGTGGTCAGTTGCGCGTACTGCTGCATGTTGTCGTTGAGCATGTTCAGGCCCTGCTGGACCTTCATGAACCCGTTCAGCCACTGCTGGACGGCCTGCTGGAACCGCGGCGCGGCCGCGTCGCTCTGCCACTGGGCGGACAGGTTGTTGCTGGCGGCCGTGACGTTGGCCTGGCTGTCCTTGGCCTCGGCCTGCGCCTGGCCGAACGCCATGACCATGCCCTTGATGGTCGCCTCATCGGCGACAATTCCCTGCCTGTTGATCGGCATGACTCTCCTTGTCTTCTATCGGTCGTGTTGTTGCGATAGGTGGGACGTGTGCTCGTATCCGCCTCGTCCGCCCGGAGGGGCGGGCCGCTCGGCGGGACGTTCGGGTACCCCGCGGCCTCACCTCCCTTCCGGCCGGACCAGTGCCGGCCCGGGAGGCAGCATGGCGACCAGCGCGGTGGGCATGACCACCGCCTGGTTGAGGGAGTAGCCCAGGGTGGTGACGTCGCCGCCCAGGATCGGGTAGGCGATCCCCCGCTCGTTGACCAGCAGGCCCTGCTGCCGCCACCGGTCGGTCTCGGCGGTGGCCGGGGGCATCAGCAGCGCTCCCCCGCCCGACGGCACCCGCACCGTCACGGCGGTCTTCCCGCCGCTGCCGCCGGTCGGCATGCCGGTCCCGCCGGTCAGGACGACCGTGGGTTTCTCGTCGGCCTGGCCCGCGTACTCCACGCAGACCACGGCGTCCTCGGGCATGGACGGTGCCACTGGTGGGGTGGCCGGCAGCGTGGTCAGCGGGCGCACCGGGCTGCGCTGACCGGCGGCGGCCAGATCGGCCGGGGTGATGGCGGTCTCCTTGGCCCCGCCCGGCGTGGCCCGCTGCAACCGGTACTCGGTCTCGGTCAGCGGGGCCAGCCCGTCGGTGGTCATCAGGTAGTGGTTGACCGTGCCATTGCCCAGGTCCACGCCGAACATCTGGCCGATCGACGTCGGCCGGCCGGCCACCTTCGGCCCGGCGCCGCCGGCCCGGGCCACCTTCGGCGGGCCGACCGTGCCGCCCAGCGGGATCGACTCCAGCCAGGCGGTCGCCACCGGTGCGGGAGCGAGCAGCCCCAGCCCCAGCACGTCGGCCATCCACGGCCGGGGAAGGAGCAGTCGTCGCCCGCCCCACAGCAGGTAGGTCTTACCGCCCGCGGTGACCGGCAGCGCCTGCCCGTCGTCGAGCGGATCGGGGGCCGCCGGCACGTCGACGTCGAGCACGATCCGGCTGGTGTCCCGGCTACAGGCGCGCCACACGCCCTGGTTGACCCGGTTGGCCGCCGGCAGCACCTGCGGCCCGGTCGGGGTACCCACCGGCGGACCCTGGGGCACCTTGGCGAGTTTGGACGAGGACACGGTTACCGGGGTGAGTCGCCCGCCGGCCAGCAGGGTGGCCGTCGCCACGTCGTTGACCAGGCGCAGTTGGCCGTCGACCAGCACGTACCGCGCCCCGGTCGAGGCGTCCACCACCAGCATCCGCGGCTGCTGCCAACTGGTCGAGCCCGATCCCGGCATCAGCGCCCAGATCGCGACCCCGGCCAGCACCAGGATCCCGAGCACGAGACCGGCGAGCGTGCCGGTGCGGTCCCGGCGGGTCGGTGACTCGGCGGTCTCCGGCTCGGCCCGCACCAGCGCACCGGTCACCCGGGTCATCATGTACCGCTGGGCGTCCACCTGGTCACGACGCGACGACATGTCAACCCACCCGCGCCCGGATCACGTCGATCAGGCCGGTGATGACCACGACGGTCGGCCCGAGGGCGGCGACCATCGCGGTGTGCGCCAGGTCGCCCATCCGGCCCCAGATCGGGTTGAACCGCCGGCCGACCGGGATTCTCGCGGCCACCCCGCACGCCACCGCCAGGAGCAGGCAGCAGCCGATGGCCAGTTGGGCGGCGAGCGGATTCCGGTCCGTGGGCGCGGTCAGGCACCAGGTCGCGATGGCGACCAACGCCGGGCCGGCCAGCGCCACCCGGTGCCAGATGCTCGTCATCGGGCGGGTGACCAGGATCTGGGCGACGGCGGTCAGCCAGGCGGCCAGTGGTGCGGCCCAGCCGGGCGCCGTCGCCAGCCACACCATCGCGGCTCCGGAGACCAGTCCGAGCGCCGCGTACAGGGCGGTCATGAACTGGTCGGCGGCGGCGGCCCGGATGAGCACCCCGGCGGCCGGTTCCGGGTCGATGTCCTTCTGCAGGTCCGCCGGTTCGACGGGCATCTCCGGCAGGGCGAACCCGGCGAGCTTGAAGGCGGCCGACGGTACCGCCGGGCGCAGCGCCGTGGTGACGACGACCGTGATCGCGGCGATCGTGGTCCAGTCCAGCGTGGCCCTGGTGTGCAGTGCGAGCGCGGCGACGACCAGCAGCCATGCCGCCAGCAGGCCGACGGTGACCTGCCGCCAGCCGGTGCGCGGGAAGACGAACGCGGCCACCAGCAACGCGGCGACGGTGCCGGCGGTGGCACCCAAGAAGATCAGCCGGGGTACGGCGGCACCGGCATCCGCCTCCAGCGTGGCGACCACCGTACCGACCACACAGGCGGCCCCCAGGACTCCGGCGGTGGCCCGGTCGGCCAGCTTGCGCACCACCGCGAAGCCCGCGACGAAGCACATCCCCGCCATCGCGGCGAGCAGCGCAGGGTTCCGGGACGCGGCCGGCCACATCCGCGCGGCGGCCAGCCAGGCGGTCAGCCAGGCGGCCAACAGCAGCAGGGCGGTGACCCGCGTGGTCTGCGGACGCCACAGCCCGGACCGCTTGCGGATGCCGGCCGAGACGCCGTCGACCAGGTCGTCGTAGGCCAGCGGCGGGATCTGGTCGGTACGCGGGCGTAGGTGCACGACCTCGCCGTCGAGCAGGTCGAGATCGCCGACGGTGCGCGACTCGTCGAAGGCCGGTCCACCCAGCCTCTGCACGATCCAGCCGCTGTGCTCCAGCCCACGATCGGCGAGGTCCGGTCCCAGCGCGCTCAGCAGGGCCGGCATCATGTCGGCCAACGGGATGTGGGTGGGCAGACTCACGTCGACCTGGCTGGTCGGTCCAACGACCAGCAGTCGGCAGAGTTCCCCGCGCTCGGCGCTCATATCCCGAACACGTGTGCACGGTCACGGGAGTTCACAAGTTTTTCGTCCGCCCCGACTGCTGCCTGCGGGGCGGCGGGCAGCAGCCGGGCCGGGGCCGTGCGCTCGCCCAGGAACCAGTACTCCCGGCCGGCGGTGGCCTCCGGTCCGGCTTCGCCAGCGTCGCCGGAGCGGGCGGAACCGAACCAGGTGGCCGGTGTCGCGGTGCGGTCCAGCAGCGCCTCCGCCTCGGGTGGCAGCACGACCGTGTCGAGGGTCCGGTCCTGGTTGCGTCGCCGGTCGGTGACCGACGTGACCGGGCCGAGATCGGTGGAGAGGTGCCCGAACGCGAGCAGCAACGCGGTCCACGCGGTGTCCGGCTCGGGCAGCCCGCGTACCAACGGGGCGACCGCGGTGAGGCACAGGTCCCCGGAGCGTGACAGGTGCTGCCAGCGCAGCAGGTCCACGCAGGCGACCAGGGTCGGCAGCGGGTCCGGGTCGGGGCAGGCGACCGGCGGCTGGCCGTCGACCGGCGGCAGCCAGCTCAGCTCGCTGTGCCCGCGTACCGCCGGGGCCGGCTTGACCAGATCGGCCGCGCCGATGCCCAGCCGGGCCAGCAGCCAGTGATGCACCCGCCCGGTACGCATGGCGGTGACCGCCCAGGTCCAGGAGGCCGGCTCCCCCCGCCACCCGGACGCCCCCGCGACCGGCGGCTCGGACCCGGCCCCGGAATCCGACGGGGGCGGCGGATCCGAGCCGGCCGGCACGTCCGACCCGGCCGGCTGGGGGGTGTCGGCGGCGTACAGGTCGCGCGGGTCGCGCAGGTAGTTGTACCGCGCGCCCTCCAGCCACAACGCCAGCGCGGGATGCCCCGCCGGGGCCAGGATGACGTCGTTGAGGACGATCTCGTCGGTGAGCGCGTGCAGCGTGAACCCGTGCGTCGACGCGGCGACCCGGTCGAACAGCTCCGGCAACCGGGCCGGCCCGTCGGCCTCCGACTGCCCGTGCCACCGGCCACGGAACAGCCGGTACCCACCACCCGGCGGGCCCTCGGCACTCTGACCCGCCGGGCTGTCGGCCGGCTCGTCCGGCAGGAGCGCGGCGTCCGGGAGGAAGTGCAGGTCACCGTCGGCGTACAGGCCGCCGAACCGGTGCACCACCTCGACCCGCAGGTGGTCGCTGGCCGCCGCGAAACCCTGCGGCAGCCCCCGGTTCAGCTCCAGGGCGTACGGGCTGTGCAGGGTCATCGGCGCGTTCGCGTGGAACAGTTCGGCCACGCTCACCAGGTGGATGCCGTGGGTGTCGGCCCAGGTCAGCAGGGCGCGTACCGGGGCCAGCGGATCGGGTTGGCCGGTCGGGGCGGGCGGGGTGGCGCGGGCCGCGTCGAAGTGGGCCCGCGGGACGTCCGTCCACAGCACGAAGTCGACCTGGCCGGCGTAGCTGTCGGCCGCCGCGCCGTAGTTGGCCCAGAAGCCGTTCGACTCGGGCAGCGGCCGGCCGAGCCAGATGCCGTGCACCACGTGCGGGATGGTGGTGGTGTCGGGAAGCGGCGGCGTGTGCTCCGGTTGACCCCAGAGCCGGGCGGTCCCGTCGCGCCGGAACGTGCTGACCCGGCTGGCGTCGGCGGCGAGGGCCGCAGGCTCCAGGTCGGCGGCGCTCGGGGCCGGACGCGTCATGCTCACCCGCCGCAACAGCGGCGCGACCAGGTGCGGGGCGAGACGGCGTACGTCGGTGCCGGCGAGGAACTCCGGTGCCCGCGACAGCCGGCGAGAGCCGAACACGTCGCCGCCGATCCAGCGGCGCGCCAGGTTCTCCTCGGCCGCCCAGGTGTACAGGGCGGGGTAGGTCATCCGGCGCAGCCAGTCCAGCAGCCCCGTGTCGCAGGGCCAGGCGGTCGGCGCGGCGGACGGTCCGGGCAGGCAGGCCAGGGCCAGCAGCCGCCGGGCCAGTTCCTCGGCCGCCGCGTACCCCGAAGCGGGCTCGGCCGTCGCAGCGGGCTCGGCGGGCTGGGCCGGTGGGGTGGGCGTACGGCGCGGGCGGGTGGCGGTGCGGCTCATCGGCCGACCCCGGTGGGCACCACGGGCGCGGGTACCAGTGCCGTCTGGATCAGCCGGCTGCCGCGCCGGGTGCACAGCAGCGCCCGACCCGGGGGCAGCGGACGCGGCCTGGTGTTACCCAGCAGCGGACCCTCCGTCGGCGGGCAGGACAGCGCCACGTCCGGAGTGTTCAGTTCCTGGATGCGCCGCAGCAGCGGGTCCATCGACAACCGCATCGCCCCGGCCGCGGCCCGCGCGACGACCACGTGCAGGCCGATGTCGCCGCCCTGGGGCAGCAACGGGGTCAGGTGGGCCAACGGGTTGTCGGGCCCGGCGAGCAGTTCGTAGTCGTCGACCAGGACGTACAGTTCGGGGCCGGACCACCAGTCGCGGGCGCGTAGCTGCTCCGGGGTGATGTCGGGGCCGGGAACCCGTGCCCTGAGGCCGGCCAGCGCCTCGGCGGCGGTGTCCCGGGTGCTGTCCGCCGAGACCGAGTAGCCGAGCCGGTACGCGGCCGGCACGTCGTCGAAGAGCTGCCGCCGGTAGTCGACGGCCATGATGCGCGCCTGGGCCGGGGTGTGGCTGGCGACGATCGCGTGGGCGATGAGACGCAGCAGGTTCGTCTTGCCGCTCTCGGTGTCCCCCAGCACGGTCAGGTGCGGCATCGCCCGGAAGTCGTGCCACACCGGCGCGAGCTGGTCCTCGTCCACGCCGAGCGCGATGCGGGTGTCCTGCGGTGTCGGCAGCTCGGCCATCGGCAGCGAGGCCGGCAGGGTGCGTACCGCGGCGGCGCGTTCCCCGGCCCAGTTGTCCGCCACCGCGGACACCAGGTGCTCGGTGGCCGCGGCGAGCCCGTCGGCCGACTGGACGCCGTCGATGCGCGGCAGCGCGCCGAGGAAGTGCAGCTTCGCGTCTGTCAGCCCGTGCCCCGGCCGGCGGGGCACCTGGGCCGCCGCGCGCAGGTCGATCCCGGACTCCACCGGGTCGCCCAGGCGCAGTTCGAGACGGGTCCCGACCTTGTCCCGCATCGACATGTGCAGCTCCGACCAGCGGCCCATGGTGATCATCACGTGGATCCCGTAGTTCAGGCCACGGGCCGCGATGTCCCGGGCCATCTCCTCGGCCGGCTCGAACTCCTGGCGCAGCACGAACCACCCGTCCACGACCAGGAACACGTCGCCGAACCGGTCCTCCGGGATGCGGCCCTCGGCCTGCGCCTGCCGGTAGGCGTCCCGGCCGTGGATGCCCAGATCCGCGCAGCGCCGTTCCCGCTCGATGAGGATCGAGCGGACCTCGGCCACCGTGCGACCCACCCGCTCCGGTTCGTGCCGACCGGCGACCCCGCCGATGTGGGGCAGGCCGGTCAGCCCGGCCAGCGAACCGCCGCCGAAGTCGAGGCAGTAGAACTGCACCTGTCGCGGCGAGTGGGTCAGGGCCAGCCCGCACACCAGCGACCGCAGCAGCGTGCTCTTGCCGCTCTGCGGTCCGCCGGCCACGCCCACGTGCCCGCCGACCCCGGCCAGGTCCACCACCAGCAGGTCGCGTATCTGCTCGAACGGCTTGTCGATGAGACCGACCGGCACCTGCAGGTACCCCTGCCGGCCGGCGTCGACCGGACGCAGCCCGTGCTCGGGGTCGGGCAACAGCGGCGGCAGCACGTCGTCCAGGGTCGGCGCGTCCTCCAGGGGCGACATCCACACCTGGTGTGCCGGCGGACCCTGGTCGACCAGCCGTTCCACCAGCGCGTGCAGCACGGTGGTGCCGGTGTCGGTCGTCTCGTCCGGCGCCGGGTCCGAGGGCGGGCGCGGCGCCGGGACGGCGGGCGCGGCGGCCCCGGCGGTGAACGCGACCACCTGGCTGGCGATCACCTCGCGGTGCAGCCCGGTGCTGCGCACCCGGTGCGGGCCGGACACGTACGCGGCCCGGAACCGGGTGATGCTGGTGACACTGGAACGCAGGTATCCGTTGCCCGGATCGCCCGGCAGCTCGTACGCGTCGGGAACGCCGATGACGGCCCGCGACTCCATCGCGGAGAAGGTACGCAGCCCGATGCGGTACGACAGGTGGCCCTCGAGCTGGTGGATGCGCCCGTCCTCCAGGCGCTGCGAGGCCAGCAGCAGGTGCACCGCGAGCGAGCGGCCGAGCCGGCCGATCATCACGAACAGTTGGATGAACTCGGGGTTGGCCGCGATCAGCTCGCTGAACTCGTCCACCACCACGAACAGGGTGGGCAGCGGGTCGAGTTCGGCGCCCTGGGCACGGGCCTTCTCGTAGTCGCGCGCCGAGGTGAAGTTGCCGGCGCTGCGCAGCAGTTCCTGCCGGCGTACCAGTTCCCCCTGCAGGGTGGTCTGCATCCGGTCGACCAGCGCGGCCTCGTCGGCCAGGTTGGTGATGAGCGCGGAGACGTGCGGCAGCCGGTCCAGCCCGACGAAAGTGGCGCCGCCCTTGAAGTCCACCAGCACGAAGTTGAGGGTCTCCGAGGAGTGCGTCGCCGCCAGGGCCAGCACCAGGGTGCGCAGCAGCTCGCTCTTGCCCGACCCGGTGGCGCCGATGAGCATGCCGTGCGGCCCCATCCCGCCCTCGGCGGACTCCTTGATGTCCAGCTCGATGGGAGAACCGTCGGCGGCCACCCCGATGGGCACCCGCAGCCGGTCGGCGGGCGAGCGGGACTCCCACCGGGCACGCGGATCGAAGGTGTCCAGGTCGGGGATGTCCAGCAGGTCGGGCAGGTCGAGGACGGCGCTGAGCCCGCTGGCCGGCTGCTCGCCGGTGACCTTGGTGGCGTGCCGGGCCATGATCCGGGCCAGCGTCCACAGCCGGGGCAGGTCCAGATGGTCGGGTGCGGCGAGCCGGGTGCGCACCTCCCGGCCCACGTGGTCCTTCTCGATCATGTCCACGTCGGTGGCGGACACCTCCAGGTTGAGCACGTTGTCCCCGTCGGCGAGGCCACGGCCGTCGAAGTCGACGAGGACGGCGTTGCGGTACCCGGCGACGGTCAGCCGGGCGCCCGGCGGGATGACGCCGCCGTCGCAGACCACCACGACGAACGGTTCCTCGCGGGAGGGCTGGGCGTCGTCGTCGTACCGGGAGCGGCCCGCGAACTCCCCGCCCAGCAGCCGCTCCACCTCTTCCAAGGTGGTGCCGAACAGGCGCACCGGCCCGGCCACGTCAACGTCGGTGGCGTGCTTGGCGTGCGGCAGCCACTTGGCCCACTCCCACTGCCCGGCCTGCTCGGCGCCAACGCAGAGGGCCAGCCGCAGCTCGTCCGGAGCGTGGAAGGTGGCCAACTGGGCGAGCATGGCGCGCACCATGCCCCGCGCCACGTCCCGGTCGCCACTGATCCGCACGTGCGCGAAGCCGGGCAGGCACAGCGCGACGGGCTGGTCGGGCACGGTCGTGTAGGCCTTGATGAACCGGCGCAACGCCTTGGCGCACACCGGTTCCAGGTCCTCCACCGGTTTGGTGTCCAGCGGGGTCATCCGCACCGCGAGCCGCTGGGCGCCGGTGCCGACCCGGATCTCGCCGAAGTCCGGATGCGTCGGTCGGCGCTCCCACAGCCGGCTGGTCATCGCCAGCGACCACAGCGACTCCGGGTCGGGGTGCCGCCAGGCCAGCGCGTCCCGCTGTTCCGCCGCGTACTGCCGGACCTGCGCTCTGGTCTGGGACAGGTAGCGGAAGTAGTCGCGCCGGTCGCCGTTGATCTGCTGCTTGCGGTTGCCGCCGGTCATCGTCATCTGGAACACGGCCATGCCCAGCATGCCGCCAGCCATCATGACCAGCATGACCATGCCCATCGGGCCTCTGAGCGAGTTGCTCATCATCATGAACATGAACCCGCCGGTCATCAGCAGGCTCGGCAGGATCATCCCGAGCGAGCGGAACCCGGCGGGCTGGACCTCCGGGACGACCGGCGGCTCCTGCAGGGTGATCTCGCCGTGCGGTAGCTCGGGTCCGTTGCGGCGGGCCGGCCGCCGGAAAGGTCTGGTGCTCACATCCCCTACACGGCTGCGGGCCGGAAAGGGTTGACCGGGACCGGAATCGATACTGTCCGCACCGCGAGATAGCGGAGACGCCGTCGGCCGGGCGGGGCGAGTCGGGGCCTGCGGGCGATCAGAAGGACCGTCTCCGCAGGGGAGTTCCCGCCGACCCCGGCCGAACATATGACCGCAGCCCCTCCGGCGTCGCATCCGCGCCGTCCATCGCCGGGAGCACCGGCATGTCCGGCAGTCCGTGCAGGTTGACGTCGACGGCGAAGGGCACCCCGGCCACTCCCTCCTCCGGGGCACCCGCCGATGCCGGCCGGGTGAGCAGCAGCTTCAGGTCGTCGTGTCCACGGTCAACGGTCCAGTACACGTCCTTCGTCGCGATTAACCGCTGGAATTCGTTGCCGCACCGGACGATGGCACCCGCCTCCACCGAGACGTTCGGCCGCCAGACGCCGTCCCCACGGTGGTGTTCGAACCACAGCCTCCAGCGCCGCCTACTCGCGGACGCCGACGTCCCGACCTCCAGTTCGAGCGTCTTCTGGACGTCGCCGGAGAACACCAGCCGCTGCGCGTAGAGGTACTCCTTGCCCACCACCGTGATCCGCACGTACCGCTCATACTCACTGCCGGCATCTCCGGGCACCTTCTCTCGTCGCTACTGGGTCAGGCGGCCAGGGCTGCCCGTACGTCGGCCGCGTACAACTGGCGCATGTCGTCGACGGTCGGCGCGGTGGTGCCGCGCAACCGGTTGGCCTGCTTGGTGATGGTGCGTTCGAGCAGCTGGCGGGCGTACCGGCCATTGCCGAAGCTCTCGTCCCGGGTCAGGCTGTCGAAGTGCTGCGACAGCACCGGAAGGCAGTCGTTGCTGAAGTCGAAGCCGCTGTCCCGGGCCAGCGTCTGCACGATGGACACCAGTTCCGAGGCGGTGTACGACTCGAACGGGACCTGCCGGCTGAACCGGGAGGCCAGGCCCACGTTGTTGGCCAGGAACCGGCGCATGTCCCCGGTGTACCCGGCCACGATCACCACGATGTCGTCCCGATGGTCCTCCATCAGCTTCACCAACGTGTCGATGGCTTCCCGACCGAAGTCGTTGCCCTGGCCGGCCAGCGCGTACGCCTCGTCGATGAACAGCACCCCGCCGCGCGCCCGGTTGAACACGTCGGTGGTCTTGACGGCGGTGTGCCCGACGTACTCGCCGACCAGGTCGGCCCGGCTGACCTCGACGAGCTGCCCGGTGCGCAGCACACCCATCGCGTTGAGCAGCTGCCCGTACAGTCGGGCCACGCTGGTCTTGCCGGTGCCGGGCGCCCCGGCGAAGACCAGGTGCCGGGAGATCGTCGGGGTGGGCAGGCCGGCCCGGGTCCGGGCCTCGGTGGAGGCGATCAGGTCGATGACGTCGGTCACCTCGCGCTTGACCGCGTCCAGGCCGACCATCGCGTTCAGCTTCCCGAGCAGGTCCTGGACGGCCTGTGCCACGCCGGCCGGCTCCGACGGCGCAGCCGCCTGATCGCCTAGGTCCTCCGGCAGCAGCCGGGCCAGTTCCAGGTCCGAGGCCTGCGGGTTGTTCGACAGCCGGTACGCCTGCCGCCCCAGCATGTCCTCGAAGACCTGCCGCGCCACGCGGGCGTTGCCGAAGGTCTCGTTGCGGGCCATCTCGCTGAAGTGGCGCACCAGGGCCTGCCGCGTCTCGTACTCCAGCGCGTAGTGGTGGGCGCGGCAGAGCCGCTCGACGATCTCGGCGAGTTCGTCGTCCGAGTAGCTGTCGAACTGGATGGTGCGGGCGAAACGGGACTCCAGACCCGGGTTGGCGGCCAGGAAGGTACGCATGTTCGGGGTGTAGCCGGCGACCACCACGACCACCTCGTCCCGGTGGTCCTCCATCAGCTTGACCAGGGTGTCGATAGCCTCCCGGCCGAAGTCGTGGCCGCTGCCCCCGCCGGTCGAGAGCGTGTACGCCTCGTCGATGAACAGCACCCCGCCCAGGGCCTCCTCGAACCGGGCCGTGGTCTTCACGGCGGTGCCGCCGACGTGCTCGGCGACCAGGTCGCTGCGGGACACCTCGACCAGTTGCCCGCTGGAGAGCACCCCGAGGGTGGCCAGGATCCGGGCGAAGATGCGGGCCACGGTGGTCTTACCGGTGCCGGGCGGCCCGGCGAAGACCAGGTGCCGGGACATGGGCGGTACGTGCAGCCCGGCCTCCCGGCGACGCTTGGCGATCTGGTTGAGCCCGACCAGGGTGGCCACCTCGTGCTTGACGCCGGCCAGGCCGACCAGCCCGTCCAGTTCGCGCAGCAGCGCGGCCACCGGCCCGTCCGCCTCCCCGCCGCCACCCGGCGCGCCGCCACTCGGCGGCCCGTCACCGGGGCCGGGGCCGCCGCCGGCGGGCACCGCCGGAGCGGGTGACCCGACGTCGGACGGCGCGGGGCCCGACGGGCGGGCACTGGTCGGCTTCCCGAGCGGGGTGACGTCCGACCCGGTGCCTCCGGTCGGGGCGGGAGCGGACTTCGGGGCGTCGGCCACCGGTGCGTCCGGCCGCCCGGCCCCGGGCGGCGGGAGGGAGATCGGGCGTCCGTTGTGTCCGGTGTCCACCCCTGACAACTCGACCGCGGCGGTCGGGCTCGGCGCGTCCACGGCGACGCCGCCGTTGCCACGCACCACCCCACCGTGGAGCCGCACCGGTGCGTCGGTCTCCACCACGACACCCGGCCCCTGGTTGCCGACGATCTCGCAGTCCGTCGCGGTGACGGAGCTGCCGGCGCCGGCCCGGATCCCCGGGCCGCGACTGCCGCTGATCCGGCTGCGGGACAGGGTGGCCGCGCTGGGGCCGCCGGTCCGCACGCCCGCCCCACCCGACTCCTCCACGGCCATCGAGGACAGGGTGGGCCGGGCGTTCCCGGCCACCTCCACGCCGACCCGGCAGCCGGTGATCCGGGAGTTGGACAGCACGGTGGCCGCGCCGTCGGCGAGCTTCGCCCCGGCGGTCCGCGCCCCGGTGACCTGGCCGTTGGAGAACCGGCCGGCTCCGCCGGTCGCGTGCAGGCCGTAGCGGACGCCCTCGATGGTCAGGCCGTGCAGGTGCGGGTCGGCTTCCTGCTCGATCGCCACGCCGATGGGGACGTCGCGGACCCCGACCCCGTCCAGCCGCGCCTTCGACCGGCCGGTCAGGAACACCCCAGCGTCGGCGCAGTCCGCCACGGTACCCCCGGTGAGGTGCGGCGTCGCCGTGCCGTTGACCACCACCCCGGCCGCGCCGCAGTCACGCACCTCGCAGTTGGTCAGCTGCGGCGCGGAGGTGTCCCGGCAGTCGAGGCCGTGGCCCCGGGCCCGGGTGACGCGCGTGTCGGAGAGCGCGGGCGCCGCCTGCCCCATGGTCACCACGGCGTGCACCCGGGCGTCCCGGATCTCGCAGCGCTCCAGCACCGGGGTCGCCCGGTCGCTGACGAGCAGCCCGACCTCGCCGCCGGACACCGTGGTCCCGGTCAGGTGCGGCCGGGCGGCCTGCTGCGCGACGACGGCGTACTGGCCGACCTCGTCGATGTGGCAGTCCTCCAGGCGCGCGGCGCTGCTGCCCACGGCCAGGAGCGCCGCCTCCGCGACCCCGGTGAACGTGCAGTCCCGGAACACCGGGGCGCTCGACCCGGCCGTCATGATCGCGCACTTGGCGATGCCGTGTATCCGTACGCGGGTGTACTCGCCCGCGCCGGCCTCGTGGACCACGCCGGCCCCGCCGGAGTTGCTGATCGCGCCGCTGCGCATCTCCACGGTGCCCCCGCGCACGTGGATCGCGGCCGCCGCCGTGGCGTCGACGGTGCACGCCTCCAGACGGACCCGGCCGGCCGCCACCTGGAGCAGTGGCATCCGCTCGTCGCCGCCACGGATGGCGATGTCCTGGATCAGGATCTCGCCCCCGGCGGCCAGGATGGCCCCGCCCGGGGGCACCTCGATGGTGACGGTGCCCGGTCCGTCCTCGGCGACCAGGACGACGTTCCGGCGGAACAGCGGCGCCTCGCGGTACACGCCGGGGCGTACCGCGACGGTGTCGCCGGGCGCCGCCGACTCCAGTGCCCGGGAGATGTCGGTGAGGCATCCGGTGTCCCTGGCCGACACCGACAGCACGCTGGTAGTCACGGATTAGCTCCTTGCTGACTGTCGCCACCGGGGGTGTTGCCGGCGTGAGGCGGCCCGGGTTGGGCCGGGCCGCCGAGGTCGGACCGGAGGAAGCCGGGGATCGTCTCCTCGTACATCACGCGCCGCCCGGTCCGGGTTCGAGCGCGAACGGGCGGTCGCCGGCCGCGAAGCCGAGCGGCCACGGCAGCGGCGCGGGCGCCGCACGCTGCGGCTGGGCGGCGAGCGCGTCGCGCAGCTTGCCGGCCACCCGCTCGTCGAGTGCGCCGTCGCGGTGCTCGGAGACGACCTCCCGCAGCAGTACGTACGGCGCGCCGTCCGGCCCCTCGTCGACGCCGAGCACCGCGAAGCGGGAACCGGCGGCGAACATGGCCCGCCCGGCTCGGACACCAGGCCCGTCGGCGGTACCCAGTTGGTCCAGCCGCCGCGCGGTGGCCGACCAGATCGCGTACCGGCCCGCGTCGCCCTCGGTGCCACCGTGGCACGACACCGTGGTGAACGCCGGCTCCACCACCAGGTCCCCGGCCCGGTACCGGCCGACGTCCAGTCCGGCGGGTACCGCGGCGAAGACGGGTCCCCCGACGGCCGGCAGTTGCTCCAGACCGGCGCGGGCGCACCGGGCCAGCAACTGGACGTCCCCGTCGGGCGTGCCTCCACCGCGCAACGCGTCGTTGACCCGCTCGCCCACCCCGTCGAGCAGAGCCAGCACCGTGACCAGCCCGGCCGTCACGTCGTGCGCGCCGACCGCACTGCGCAGCCCCGGGTGCAGCGACAGCGCCCGGGCCACCGTCCGGGAGTGGGCCTGGAACTTCCAGCCCAGCACGGTACGCAGCCGCTCCCGGTCCGCCTCGTCGGTGCGGGCCCGTACACCGAACCACGCCGCACCCCGGTTGGCGGGTGACGCCGGCGGCGGACCGCCGCCCGCGCCGTCGGCCGGGGCATCGGTGCTCTCCGGGCCGGTCGTCGGAGCGTCCGTGGCTTCCGGCGTGCCCGCGGTCAGCGTGGCCGCAGCCGGCACGGACGCCGTCAGCGTGGCCGCAGCTGGCACGGACGCCGTCAGCGTGGCCGCAGCCGGGACGGACGCGGTCGGGCTGGCGGCATCCGGGGCGGCGATCAGCGGCCGGCAGGTGTCCAGCTCCAGCCGGGGCACGTCGAATTCCGTCAGCACCATGCGCTGGACGCTGAGGTCGGGCCGGGGCAGCTCGATCACCGGAAGCGCCAGGCTGTGCACCTCGAACGCCGCTTCCACCGGCGAAGGCAGCTCGGGCCCGGATTCCGGTGCCGCAGCGGGTGACGTGGCCGCTGCCGGGTCGGCGGGCGACGGGGCGGTCCCCGGACCGGGGGTCGCGGGGGACGGCACCGGCGACGGCGGCTGGTGGTTGCGGCCGGGCACCCGGCCGGTCGGGGTGGGACGGACGCGTACCGGCTCCAGCGGGGGCAGCACGTTGCCCGCCGGCTCCGGTTCGTCCCCGCCGCCCGGACGCCAGCACCAGAACAGCCCGTTCGCGGAGGCGCGCCCGAAGGTGAAGCGGATCCCGGAGTCCGAGGCGTAGACCGGTGCCCCCAGGTCGGCCGCGAGCTGGTGCAGCACCGGTCCGACCCCGTCGGCCGACGCGGACCGCTGGGTGACCAGCAGCACCGGCCGACCCCGCCAGCGGGGGCAGTGCCAGATCGCGCGGGCCAGGTCGGCGGCGGCCACCGGCCGGCCGTCCAGCCGGAAGCCGGACCGGCCGGCCTCGACCGCGAGCGCGAACCAACCCGCCGGACCGGGGGTGACCGATCCCGGTGCCTCCCACGGCCCCGGATCGAGCACCGGCACCCGCGCACCGCCGTCCGGCAGGATTCGCGCCACGGCGGCGCCCACCGCCTGCGACGCCTGTCGCAGGTACCGCGCCACGTGCTTCCCGACCGGTTCGCCCTGGGCCGGCTGCGACACCTTCCAGGACGATGGCAGGGGTCCCCGCTGCCGCAGGGCGAGCATTTCGGTCACGGCGACACCGGCCGGAGCGTACCGGCCTCCGGCCTTGCCTCGGGTGTCACGTCCGGCAGCTCCGGGTGGGCCGGCGCCAGGCCGTCGGGCGACGGGATGTCGGACGAGGGGGCGTCGGCCGGTGCCACCGGCTCGTCGTCGGCACCGGACGGCGACCAGACGACCGCCTCGGCGTCCGGTCGGCACAGGTGCACCAGGGCGCGGTGCACGGAGATCTCGTCCAGGGGCTCGACGGGCTCGTCGCCGGTCAGGTGCGCGACCAACTGCGGGTCCGGCGCCAGGCCGTAGTGTTCCAGGTAGTAACCGACCGCCTCGCTCCACAGCCAGGTCCCGTCGGTACGCAGGTGCATCGGCACCACGTCGCCTCGGTCCGGGGCCAGGATGTCGGGCATCGCGGCGCTGCTCCACGCGATGACCACCCCTCCGCGCAGTGCTTCGAGCAGGTCGTCGCGTTCCGTGGCATCGGAGACCACCGGCCGGTTGGTGGCGAACCACGGGCCGCGCACCGGATCGACGCCGTCGAAGAGCCGGGCGGTGGCCACCGGCGCGGCCGGCCGCGCCGCCCACAGCAGGGAGCCGGACGAGCGGACCAGGGTCTGGTAGTACGGCGCCTCCACCCCGGCCCAGCAGACCTCGACCTGGGCCTCGTCGTCCCCGGCCTCGACCATGACCTGTCGTAGCTGGGCGCTGGTGGCGGGAAGGGAGTCCGAGGTGTCGTCCACGCTGACCACGACCACCCGTACCGGGTCCTGCCAGGGGCGGGCGGTGGACGGCATCCGCCACGCCCGCCACACCGCGCGTACCGTCGGGATCGCCGACGCCGCGGCCAGCAACGCCCGGTCGACCGGGTCGAGAAGGTCGACCGGGTCGACGGTGCGGTCCTGCGGGAGCACCATCGAGGCCAGCTCTTCCTGGGTGGTCGGCAGGTCGGACAGGAACTGCCACGGTGCCGGCGGACGCTCCCCGCGCAGCTCCTCCAGCGCCAGACCGAGGTCGATGTCCCCGCCGCTGAGTGCCAGTTCCTCGCGCATCGCCGCGATCTCGTCGGCGTCCAGTTGCAGTGGCTGGGAGATCGCCTCGAAGGCGACCGCCTGTACGACGTCCAGCCGCCGGCCGGCGGCCAGCGCGTCCCGCGCGTCGGTCAGCACCCGGTCCGACAGCGAGCCGGCCAACCGCAGCAGCAACGCGTGCATCGACTCGTCACGGTCGTCGTTCCGTGTCACCTCCGGTGCCACGTCCAGGTCCGTGTCCACGTTCACGGTCACCACCCTCCTTCGCCGTGTCCAGGGTTCATCTGTGGCACGCCCCGCGCGCCAGCAGGGTTCACGCCTGCCACAGCCCGGATTCGCCTACTTGTGCCGCCACCACGACTCGGTGCTGGTCCGGTCGTCCTTGCGGAACTCCGTGCTGACCTGGCGGCCGTGCACGATCATCCCTGCGTACCAGGTGCGGGCCACGTAGTTGAACGGCCCCATGTCGAGTGGGCCGGCCTCCCGGGCGTTGGTGACGCAGAACTCGAACAGGTCCCGGCAGAATTCCAGCACCGTCTCCCGCCGGCCGCCGACGATCCCGGCGTTGAGCAGGTGGGCGCCCCGGTTGTCGGACAGGAACTGCAACAGTTTGGCGCTGCCGCCGTGCTGGTACACCATCCACGGGATGCACAGCGGCGCCGGCTCGTCGCCCACGTACAGGCGGTCGTCCATCTCCGGGAACGGATTGCGCAGCATCTCCACGTCGGTGCCGTCGACGCACCACACCTGCTCGATCTCGGGGTGCTCGCGCAGGTACCGCCACCAGCACAGCCAGCGGTGGAAGTACGGCGAGCCGCCTTCCCCGCCCGGTGTCACGCGCACGTGCGTGACCAGGTCGGTGTCCGGCTCGTCGTCGAAACAGTCGTGCAGCACCACCAACCGCTGCCCGTGCCGCTCGACGGAGCTGCGCAACTCCGCCAGGTCGGCGTAGTTCGGCGTCCAGGTGACGCCGCGCTGCGGGTCGGCCTGCGCGGTGAGGTACGTGGTCAGCACCACGTTCCGCGTCGCTGCCGCACCGACTGGGACGGTGCGGAACTCGCGGTACTCGGTCGAGGTGTAGCTGGCCTCCGACCGGGTCTTGAGATTGCGCACCAGGGTGAAGCGCTCGATGTCGGACACGCTGGAGCCGACCCTGGTGCGTTCGTCGCAACTGAAGATGAGGTCTCCGCTGCCGACCACGTCGGCGAACCGGAACGAGGTCAGGCCGGCGTTGTAGATCCGGTTGGAGAGGTCCAGGTGCTCGTAACCCCACCGGCCGTACCGGGTGTCGTACCCGCCCACCCGGTCCAGCACCCGCCGCTCCAGGTAGAGCATGCAGCCGCGCGGATGGGTGTACGCCCGGATCTCCGCGTCCCGGTAGATCTCCATCGAGTCGGTCAGCCGGCCAATTGGGGTGTCGGTGAACATGTACATCAGATGCGGCTCGGAACTCTCGATGTACGGCCGTTCCCAGCCGTCCACGATCGGCCAGCAGTCGTCGTCGAACAGGAACAGGTGCGTACAGCGCCGCTCCACCAGCAGCTCCAGACACTTGTTCTTGGCCCGGGCGATGCCGACGTTGGTGTCGAAACGGAACGTCGCCTCCTCCACCGGCTCGTCGCTGGCGTCGTCGACCACGACGATCGCGGCGCCGCTCGGCGCGTACTTGCGGATCGCCTCCAGGGCGGTACGCAGCACGACGCCCCGGTTGTGCGTCGTGACCCCGATGCCCACCGTCGGGAAGTCCGTCTCCTCCATGCCCACCTCTTCGGTCGGGGCGCCACGGCGCCGTCGCTCGGGCCGCCACCGCCCCGGCCGTGGTACCGGTCGTCGCGGCGGTGCCGGACGGCCGCGCGCCGCCTGCCCGTACCGCCGCCGGGCGCGAGGGCGTCCACGTGGGTCACGGCACCACGGCACCGTCGGGTTCACCGGTCGCTCCGCGAACCAGCGACGGCGCGCCGTGCGCCGCAGGTACCGGCGCGGGCGTAGGGACAACCCTCTCCAACTCGCGGGGTGGCACCCCCAGGAGCAGGGGCCGCACCATGTCGGCCGACCGGCCCGCGGCGGCACTGTCTTGGGCATGGGCGAACGGGCACAGAGCAGGCGACAGGGCAACGCGCTGGAGAGCGATTCCCGCCTACGCGAACTGATGGACACCTACCAACAGCCGCTGCTGCGGTACGCGCAGCGACTGACCGACGGCGACACCGGACGCGCCGAGGACGTGGTGCAGGAGGCGTTCCTGCGGGCGTGGCGGCACCTGGACCAGCTCACCGCCGATCGGGGGTCGGTGCTGGGCTGGCTGCGTCGGGTGGTGCACAACCTGGTGATGGACGGGTACCGGATGAAGAAGGCCCGGCCGACCGAGGTGGACATCGAGAACGCCGCCGAGGTGGCCACGGCGGACCCGATGGCCTTCGTGGTGGACTCCCTGCTGGTCGAGCAGGTGCTGGGCGGGCTGTGGCCGGAGCACCGGGCCGCGCTGGTGGAGACGTACCTGAACGGCCGGACCGCGGCCGAGATCAGCGCGACGCTCGGGGTGCCGGTCGGCACGGTCAAGAGCCGGTTGCACTACGCGCTGCGGGCGGCCCGCAAGGCGACGGCCGGCCACCTGCTCTGCGTCGCGTGAGCCGCTGGACGCGACCGTGGCGGACGGCCGTCGCGGCCCACGAGCCGGGCCAGCCGGCCCGACCGGAGCCGCCTACAGTGAGGGGCATGCGCCGCTCGACGCAGCAAACCGACGGGCCGTCCCCGGGCCCGCCGGCCGACGTGGCCCGGGTGATCGACGCGGTGCACGGCCTGCCGGGTCGGCCGCTGCCGGGAGTGCAGGCCGAAGCCCTGGCCCGGGCGCTGGGCGGATGCCTGGGGGCCACCACGGTCACCATCGCCCTGTGGCTGCCCCTGCCGGCGGGCCACGACGCCGACGCGGTGGCCGAACACACCGTCGAGGAGTACCGCTGGCCCTCTGCCGACGCCGAGGCGGCGGTACCCACGGCGGGGACGACGCCCGTGCGGCTGTGTGACGGTGAGCAGGTCCTGGCCGACCTCGTGGTCGAGCCGCCGGCGGCGGCCGAGCGGCTGCGCCGGTGGCCCGAGCTGCACGCGGTGACCCGCCTGCTGCTCAGCGACATCCAGGCCCAGCTGATCACCGCCGGCGCCGAGCGGCTGATCGGCCAGAGCGACCTGCTGCTGGCCGACGCCCGGCTGCGGGCCGCGGGCGAGATGGAACACCAGCGGTACCAGCTGGAGCGCGACCTGCACGACGGCGCCCAGCACCACATGGTCGCGTTGCAGATGTCGCTGGCCATGGTGGAGCACCAGCTGGGCGCAGGCGACGCCGCCGAGGCGGGCCGGCACGTCGACCGGCTGCGGGAGCTGCTGGCCAGCACCGAGGAGGTGCTGCACACGACCGCGACCGGTCTGCTGGCACCGTTGGCCGACCACGGGCTGGTGACCGCGTTGACGACCCGGCTGGACGCGCTCGACACGGTCACCCTGGACATCGACCCGGAACTGGTCGGCTACCGGTACCTGCCCGAGGTGGAGGCCGCCGTCTACCTGGCCTGCCTGGAGGCGGTCAGCAACGCGCACAAGCACGCCCCGGGTGCCGCGGTCACGCTGACGCTGCGTACCTCCTCCCGGGGTCTGAGTTTCGAGGTGGCCGACAGCGGGCCGGGCTTCGACACCGACGGGCGGATGCCGCTGCGCCAGCTCGCCGCCCGTCTGGCCTCGGTCGACGGCACGCTGACGGTACGGTCGAGCCCGACCAGCGGTACCCGGGTCAGCGGGTTCGTGGCGCTCTGAGCCGTCCCGCCGGAGCCGCCGGCCGGTCCGTGGGCACCGCCCGCCCGTGCCTCGCGCCGGTCACCCGTCGGTGAGCAGCCGCTCGCACGTCCGTACCAGCAGTGCGCACGCACTGCGCCCGGCCGGTCCCGTGTCCGGCGTCATGGCCTGGGCCCGCCAGAACGCCAGTGCCCGGTTCGCGGCCCGGGTCACCTCCCCCGAGCCCGCGTCACCGGCCAGGCCGAGCCGGGACCGCGCGTCCGGACCGTGCGCGCCGAGCAGGCGCACCGCCTCGTCGTGCCCGCGCGGCAGCCGGATCCGCCTGCCCTGCAACGCCTGCAACAGGTCCAGCTCGGGTATCTCGTGCGCGCCCGCGACGGCCGCCTCCACCGCCCGGGCGAACTGGTCGTCCAACTGTCCCGCGGTCAGGCAGGCCACCAGTGCACGCAGCGCCCACCGGGCGGCCAGCACCCCGGTCCGGGCGCGTACCCGGGTGCGCAGCGCCGCCTCGATCTCGGTACCGCCGCCCGGGGACGCACGCCAGTCCACGACCGCGTCGCACATCGACCCCGGTTCCGGCGGTGATCCGGCCGTCGCGGCGGTGCCCGCGCGCAGCGCGCAGATCACCACCGGGGGGAACCCTTCCCCGTACGGCGACCGCAGGGCGGTCAGGAACTCCGACTCCGCCGCGCTGGGCGGCCCGGACAGCACCAGCACGACCGCGTCGGGGGGCCCGTCGGCAGTTCCCGTCCAGCGGCGCAGCCGGGCCGCGAAGTCGGCGTCGACGTCGTCGCGGTGGTGCAGGAGCCGCAGCCCGCGCAGCGCGTCCACCGGCCCCTCCACCAGGATCCGCTCCACTCCGGCCGCCGCGCCCGGCCACGCGGCACCGGACCAGTCGGACAGCCGGACCGGCCGCCACGGTGGTGCCCCGCGAGCCGGGTCCAGCGTGATCCGCGGGTACGGCTGGTACTGGTAACCGGTCGGCGGGACCACCCCGGCCGGTGGCTCCCATCGGGCGGTACCGGCCGGCTCCCGCAGCACCGACAGCAGCTCGGACGCCGGGGCCCCGACCACCGCCACCCTGGCCCTACCGTCCTGCCGGTCGACCGCGACCCGTAACGGCGGGCTGTCCACCGACGCCTCCCGGCTGGTCACGAGCAGGGTCAGTAGGCGACGCACGGAAACACCGGCCAACAGCTCGGGTGCGGCGGCATCGGCCTCGCCCGGCTCCGGCACGCCCGGCTGCGGCACGGCGGTAGGCGTGGGCTCCGGCCAGTCGCCGCCGAGCCGCTCCGGCAGCAGGATGTCCACCACGGTCGGCTCGTCCCGACCGGCCCGCTCCACCCGCAGCCGGCCGCCCAGCGCGGCCAGCCGCCGGGAGTCGTCCCGCAGTGCCACGGCGACCTCGGCCGGCTCGGTGCCGGCCCGCTGCGCGCGGATCGTCAGCACGCCGCCGGACCGGCCCAGTTCCAGGGTCACCGGCTGCTCGCCGCCGCTGGCGCCCAGCGCTGCCGCTGCGGACGCGCCCGCCTGGTACAGCCCGGACTCGACCTCCCAGCCCTGGCGCCGGCCCAGTTCGCCGCTGAACACCACCGGCACGGGCAGCGTCGCGGTGACCTCCTCCAGCGCCGCGCGCACGCCGGTACTGCGCAGCACCTGCGGGTACACCCCGCGGACGACGGACCGGAACTGCTCGATCATCTCGCCCAACCCGGCCCGGATGCCGCCGGCGATCTCCGTGGCCTGCGGTGAGCCGGCGCGCAGTGCCCGCTTCAGCTCCGTGGTGCGGTCCAGGATCGCCTGTAGCTGCCGACCGGGCGTCGCCGTGACCGCCGTGGCGAGCCGGTCGCGTTCCACCGCCTGCACGGTGAGCAGCTCCAACTGGGTCGCGCCGACCCGCTGCACCGCCCGGTCGACCCGGTCCCGCACGGCGATGCACGCCGCGCGGTGGCGGGCCTGGCGCAGCAGCAGGCCGACGCAGACCGCCGTCTCGCCCAGCGACGCCGTCCCGGCCAGCGAATACCGGGGATCCTCCGGGTGTGCCAGCACCAGCACCCCGTACCGGGCCCCGCCGTCGGTCACGTCCGCCGTCGCGACCACCCCGGCCGCGTCCAGCAGCAGGTCCGGGTCGGCTACCGGATTCGGCAGCGCGCTCCGCCCCCAGCGCCGGGACTGCCATGCGACGGCGGGTGCCCAGGGTGGGCCGCTGGTGCCGGGTGCCGTCTCCGCCGGCATCCACAGTGCCGCATAGCGCACCGTGTACGCCTGGGCGAGTTCCCGCAGCAGCGTGCGCAAGACCGGCCGGTACCCGCCCAGCGGGTCCTGCGGCCCGGCCGGCGCGGGCAGCGCACCCGAGGACGCCAGCTGGACCAGGGCGGTGAACGACCCGGCTGGACGGGACGGATGCGCCCGCTCGCCGCCGGTGACCCGAAGCACGGCTCTAGTCCGCCATCTGGTTCGAGCGCATGTACGCGAGCACCGCCAGGACCCGGCGGTGGTGCGATGCCGACTCGGCCGGCAGGTTCAGCTTGGTGAAGATGCTGGCGATCCGCTTCTCGACCGTTTTGACGGACAGGAACAGCTCGGCCGCGATCCCGGAGTTCGACCGTCCTTCCGCCATGAGTCGCAGCACGGCACGCTCCTGCTCGGTGAGATCGGCCAGCAGGCTACGCACCGGGGGGCTCGGCCGGTCCACCAGGTTGGCGGCCAGGACCGGCTCGATCACGATCTCACCGGCGGCGATGCGCACCAGCGTGTCGGCGAGCACGGCCACCCCGGCCACCTTGTCCTTGAGCCGGTACCCGATCCGCTCGGTGCCGATCTCCAGCAGCCGGAACAGGTAGTGCGCCTCGGCGTGCTGGGACAGCAGCAGCAGCCCGACGTCGGGGAACCTCGCCCGTACGCGCTGGGCGGTGTCCAGTCCGCCGTCCGCGCCCGGCGGCATCCGGATGTCCATGATGGCCACGTCGACCGGGGTACGGGCCATCAACTCCAGCAGCCGGTCGCCGTCCTCCACGCAGCCGACCACCGTGTGCCCGGCAGCGGACAACAGCAGTTGCAGGCCCTCCCGGAACAGCGCGCCGTCGTCAGCCACCGCAACGTCCATAGCTCGCCTCCCGATGTCAACACCGACGAATTGTTACGCCCGAAATCGGCGGCGTATCGTGATGGCGCGATGTGATCTACTTCGAGGTCACCTACGTATGTCCATTGTGACAGCTGGCATCGTAGCGGCTGTGGGCTCGGCGAGGGGAATCTCAGTATGTACGGGGTAGGTATCGACCTGGGTACCAGCTTCACCGCCGCGGCGACCGCCTCCGCCTGGGCCCTGGACATGGCGCCGCTGGCTGGGCAGGCGATCGTCACCCCGTCGGTCGCCTGCGTTGACGAGAAGGGCGCGCTGCTGACCGGTGAGGCGGCCGACCGCCTCGGTCTGCAAAACCCCAGCCGGGCGGTGCGGGAGTTCAAGCGCCGCCTCGGTGACCCCACCCCGGTGATCCTGGACGGGGCGCCGTACTCCCCCACCGCCCTGATGGCCGCCCTGCTCCGTTCCGTGGTGGACACCGTCAGCCAGGCGCAGGGCGGCCCGCCCAACCGGATCGTGCTGACCCACCCGGCGGTGTGGGGCCCGTACCGGCGTGAACAGTTCGCCGCCATCCCGCACCTGGCCGGCCTGCCCCGCCCGCAGGCCGAGCCGGGGTCCGTGGCCGGGTCGGACGGTCCGACCGTCATCACCACCACGGAGCCGGTGGCCGCGGCCACCTACTACTGCTCCACCCAGCCGCTGCCCCCGGATGGTCTGCTCGCGGTCTACGACCTGGGCGGGGGCACGTTCGACAGCGCGGTGGTGCGCAACGGCCGAGACGGGCTGGAGATCATCGGAACCCCCGAGGGCATCGAATGGCTCGGCGGCGCCGACTTTGACCAGGCAATCATGGACCACGTCGACCGCCAGCTGGACGGTGCGATCACCACGCTGGACCCGACCGATCCCGGCACCGCCTCGATCCTGGCCACCCTGCAACGCGACTGCATGCTCGCGAAGGAGGCGCTGTCCACCCGCGAGCAGGCGGACATCACCGTGCCGCTCTCCGGCTCGGTCCGGCACGTGACCGTGACTCGGAAAGCGTTCGAGCAGATGATCACGCCGTCCGTGGAGACCACCATGGAGACCTTCCGGCGGACCCTGACCGCCGCCGGCATCACCCTGCCGGACCTCACCGCCGTGCTGCTGGTCGGCGGATCGTCCCAGATCCCCCTGGTCACCCAATTGCTGCGGGACACACTGCGGCGGCCAATCATGATCAACACCCATCCGAAACACGCGGTCGCGCTGGGCGCCGCGATGCTCAGCACCGACACCCACACGGCACACGGCGCCCCGGCGCCCCGGCGGTCCAAGCGCGCAGCGCCGGCCACCACCGCGGTCCTGACCGGCGCTGCGCCCACAGCGGCCGGACATGACAGCGGCGCGCCGGCCACCACCGCGGTCCTGACCGGCGCTGCGCCCACAGCGGCCGAAGGTGACAGCGGCGCGCCGGCCACCACCGCGGTCCTGACCGGCGCTGCGCCGACAGCGGCCGAAGGTGACAGCGGCGCGCCCGCTGCCGCAGCCGCAGCCGGAGCCGTGGGCATGGCGGCACCCAAGCCGGGGCGCGGCGCGAAGCACCGGGCGCAGCCGCCAGCCAAATCGGTACGCCCGGCCAGCGGCCCTGCCGGAGACACCCGCCCGGCGGCCGAGCCGACCCCGCCACGGCGGTGGTGGTCACGGCTCACCGACGCACGCTTCCTCGTCGCGCTGATCGTGTCCATCAGCGTGCTGGGCGTAGCGATCGCGTTCGGAAACGCCCCGAGCGACCAGCCGCAGGTGCCCAGCGCAAATACCGGGGCCAACGCCCGGAGCAACCAGCAGCAGGTGCCCAGTGCAACGGCCGCGACCATGGCCCCGAGCAACCAGAAGCCCAGCGCAACGGCCGCGACCAAGACCCCGAGCAACCAGAAGCCCAGCGCAACACCCGGGACCAAGGCCTCGAGCGGCCAGCCCGACCGGGCTGTGATCACACTCGAGGACGTCCAGGTACGCACACCGTCGAAGCTGGCAGCGGTTCGCCTCGCGAAACTAGGCACTAAGCCCTACGTCGACCGGGGGTTCAGCATCGCCAGCCTTCCCGCCCCCCTCACCGGAGCAGTGCTGATCCCCGGCGCCAGCAACGACAAGCGACTAGGCGCCCCGGCGGACTACCTGGCCTTCGACCTCGCAAACGACGCCACAGGGTACGTCGCCTTTGACAGACGCGGAGCACCCGAGATGGACAACTGGTGGCCGGCATGGCTGCACCAGCAAGGCTTCAAACGCACTGACATGACCATCAAGACCACGGACAAGGACCAGGGTTACCTCGTCGTGTTCAGCAAGAAGATGCCCGCAGGACGTGTCACGCTCGGACCGAACGCGGCAACAACCGAATCATCAACCACCTACATCACGCTCATAACCGCTGGATGATCACTCCGTGACAACGTGACTGCACGTCCCTCACCCGGCTGCCCGGCGGCAGCACAGAGGTTGTGTCGAGGTTGTCCCAGATCAGCACGATCGGCGCCTTGAGGTACTGGTGAGCGGCATCGAGCAGGGCGGCGTAGTCGGTCTCGGCGAAGCTGCGCCGATCGCCCCTGCGGGGCCGGTGAACCTTCACCCGGTACAGCAGGCGTGTGCGGTGTCCGGGTTTGACGCAGACCAACCTTGCCACCGAAATCCGGCCGGAACCCTTGCCAGCAGCAGATCACCGGTGTGCGAGCACAGGGCGCCCAGGTCCGGGCAAGCGGCCACGGTCGGCAGGCCGAGGGGCATCGCGTCGTCGGTCCACGTCGGATCCAGACCAACCGTGTGGACGCTCTCGAGGAAGGATTCGGCAACAAATGACTACGGACAGATCGGTCCAGTCGGGCAGCTTCGACCCCTCCATTCCCACTGCGGCGGGCATGTACGACTACTACCTGGGCGGCAAGGACAATTCCGCAGCCGACCGTCGAGCCGCGAACAAGGTGCTCGCAGCGGCTCCCGAGGTGATTCTCATGGCACGGGAGAACCGCGGGTTCATCCAACGTGCAGTGCGATTCCTGGCCCGCGACGCGGGCATCCGCCAATTCCTCGACATCGGCAGTGGCCTGCCCACCCAAGGCAACGTCCACGAGATCGCCCAAGCTGAGGCGCCAGACGCACGCGTGGTCTACGTCGACAACGATCCGAAGGTGCTGGCCCACTCGCGCGCCTTGAAGACCACCGAAGCCGAGACCACGAGCGTGATCACGGCAGACCTGCGCGACCCGGATGTCATCCTCAACCACCCCGACACCCGGGCGCAGATTGACTTCGACCAGCCAATGGCCATCCTGCTGGTGGCCGTCCTTCACTTCATCGACGACCAAGCCGACCCGTACGCGATCGTCGCCCACCTCCGCGACGCCATGGCCCCGGGTAGCTACCTTGTCATCAATCACGCCACCGCCGACCCCAGGCCGGACAACGCTGGTGGCGCCGCAGAGGTTTACAAGAACACCAAATATCCGTCCACACACCGTACGCGCAAACAAATCGAACGCTTCTTTGACGGCGTACACCTCATCGATCCCGGCCTGGTGATCGTTTCCGATTGGCGGCCCGACACCGAAACGGACATCAGTCCGGAGGAGGTCTGGATACTCGGCGGCGTAGGGCGAAAGCCGACTGTGAATGAATCTCGATCTTCACGGATCTGACGAGTCTGCCCAACTTCGTCACATCGCCCTCTATCGGCAGGGCTCAGGCAAGGTAGCGATATGCCCGTCGCGAGTGTTTCGGGGCGGACGCTCCTGATCATGGCGGTATAGGCCGGGCGCGGCCTTTCGGTGATCATCCACGTGTCGAAGCCGAAAGATCATCCGAGAACCGCGCCCGTTGGGAACATCAACCTTGATCGGTGTGCTCGCCGTGCACGCGGATCATGTTGGAGTGTCGCCGCCTGCCTCGTGCCGGCCGAGTCTGGTCGAGGCGTCAACGGCCGTGCTGGACCGACGGGACCCGCGGGGCGTGGTGGATCCCCTCGCGGGAGTCCTGACTACCGCGGTCGCGGCGGTGCCGGCCGGTGCCAGGTCGGCAGCGGTCGCCGAGTGGGCGAACGACGCCCCGCAGCAGGTCCTCGCTGGGCTCGGCGCATGGTGGAAACCGTCAACCGGGGTGTACCGGGCCTCGGACAAGCCCACCATCCGCAGGATCCTCGCCGGTGTCGACGCAACCTTGCCTGGGCCCTGCCTCTATCGGTGCCTGCGCCCGGATGATGGCGAAGCCGCTTGACGTTGTTGAAGTCGCTGTCCTACTGCGAATTCGCCAGCTCACGAGCGATGTCGACCCGCGAATGGGCCCCGAGCTTCGCCAGGATGTGGGAGACGTGGGTTTCCACGGTACGGCGGGACAGAAACAGTTGGGCGGCGATGTCAGGGTTGGACTGTCCCGCGGTGACGAGGTCGGCGATCTTCCGTTCGGTGGCGGTGAGAGCTTCCCGGCCGATGGTGGGACGGCTGCGCGGTCCGCGGCGGCCGCGGCGGATGCCGTACGGCCGTAGGCGGGCGTCGACGCGCATGATGTCCCAAACCGCGTCGAGCGACGTGTAGCCCTCGACCGCCCGCGCGTACGCGGCCCGCGCCGCAAGATGGTCGCCGCGATCGGCGTACAGCACGGCGGCGTTCTCCGATGCCTGCGCACCGAATAGGGGGTAGCCGATGCAGTGGAAGGTGTCGGCGGCGGCGAGAATCCCTGCGGGCTCGGCTTTTAGCAGACCCGCGCAGTACTCTGCCGCAGCGGTGGTGGCGGAAGACGCCTGCCCCTGGGCGGCGGCGACTGCCTGGGCTGCGGCGGTGGCGGTGGTACGGTCGCCGCAGACCAGCGCGAGGCGGACCACCTCGGCCAACCACATCGGCGTGTCCGGGGTCAGTTGCGGAAACTCGCGGTTCCCCTCGGGATCGAACACAGCCAGCAGGCGAGCCAGCGCCTCGGAGGACCGGCCCTCGCGCTCGGCCACCAACGCCCAGGCAACCAGCAGGAGGTCGGCGTACAAGCGCAAGCCGTTCCCGGGGCTTGTCAGCTCCTCGACGCCGAAGAACTCCCGCTCGGCCGCCGGCAGGTCGTCGCGGTGAACCGCGATCAACGCCCGCACCCCACGGCCGGCCAACCGATACGTCATGTCGATCGGCAGGTCGGTAGCAGCCTGCAGCTCCGCCAGCGCCTCGTCCCACCGCCCCCGATAGAAGCTGTAATCTGCGATCTTCGCCCGCAAATGCCCCAGCCGGGGCGGAGTGCCGGCACGTTCGGCGAACACCACGGCCTGACCGAAGGCGTCGTCGGCCTCGGCGGGCCGTCCCAGGTTGTCCAAGCCACCCGCACGGTTGATCATCAACAGCAGCCGCAGGTCGGCAACCGGCAACTCGTCCCCCAACACCGCCAACGCGCGATCGATGAGCGCCACCTGCGCCGCCACGTCCCGCCGCTGGTTGTGCTCGACGAGGGCCAAGGCGTGCAGGGCGTATCCGACCGCCAGCCGGTCACCGGCCTGGTGCCCCTCAGCCTCGGCTTGTACGGCGGCCGCCCGAGCCTCGTCGAAACGCCCGACGCCGATGAGCGCAAGGGCGCGCAGGGCGTACAGCCGGGCTGTCCAGACCGCCGGAAGCCCCGGCCGCTCCAGCGTGTGCTCAGCGACCTCAACGGCCTGCTCGTACCGCCCCATGCGCATCAGCGCGTACCCAAGGGTCCAGGCCACCCGAGCGGCCACCACGAGGTCACGGCTGAAGGCCAGCACCGGACGGGCCAACTGCTCGACCTGCTCGTTGTCGCCAAGCTGCGACAGCGCGACCGTCAGGTCGCCATCCAGCCGATCCCGGCGCGGACCGTCGTCAACCGCGCCGCGGACCCGGGTCAACAGGTCGACTGCCACCCGCGGTGCCCGGTAGGTCAACGCCGCGGCTTCCCGGGCCACCCAATCGATCATCCACTCGTCGGCTGTCACCGGTCCGGCGAGCAACTGCTCGGCCACCCGCTCCACCGGCGCCCCCGCGCCGGCCAGCGTTCGAGCCGCCTGCCGATGCAACGCCGCCCGCAGACTCGTCGGCATCGCCTCGTACAGCGCCTGCCGGATCAGTCCGTGCCGGAACACCAGCCGCTCCCCTGACGCCGCCAACACCTCTCCCGCCACCGCCTCATCCACCACGGCCATCAGCTCGGTCGCCGGCTGCCCGGAGACCACCGCCAGGTCATCGACCGTAAACGCGGAACCCAACACCGCAGCCAACCCCAGCACCGACCGGGTCCTCTCCGGCAAGAACCCCAACCGCCGCCCGATCGCCTCCGGCAACGACCCCGGCCACTCCCCCGCACCCGTCAACTCCGCCACTCCCCTCACCACGGTGATTCGCGACTCCCGGACCAACGCCTCGACCGCCTCGTGGGCATAAAGCGGATTTCCCCCCGCCTGCCCCGTCAGCTCACCCAGGGCCCCGCTCGGCACCGCGCCCACCAATTCGCCCACCACCTCGATCACCTGAGATGCCGACAAAGGTCCCAGCGGCAGCACCGTCGCCCCCTGCTCCACGAGGTCCCGCCGCGTCGCGGCCACTTCCGGCCGGCGTGGCAGCGGCCGGCACGCCGCCACCAGCAACAACGGCGCCTGGGCGGCGGTCCGAACCAACCGCGACCACACCGACAGGCTCGCCTCGTCCGCCCACTGCACGTCATCCAGCACCAACACCACCGGTGCCACCGAACACAACCGATCCACCAACGCCAGGACCTGCTCGGCCAACAACGCCGCCACATCCCGCGGCGTCACCAGCTCCGTCCTTCCCTCCCCCCGCAACAACCCCACCAACGGCGTTCGCAACGGATCCACCGAATCCCGCCCCACCAGCAGCGCGTCCAGCAACACCTGCAAAGGAAACGGCGGCAGCAACTCCGGCGCAGACCCCGCGTACACCGCACACCCCAACCGCGCTGCCTCATCCATCGCCGCCGAGATCAGTGTCGACTTACCAATCCCAGGTTCGCCGTCCACCCACACCATCCCGCCTCGCCCCTCAGCCACCCCCCCAATCAGCTCTCGCAAGACCGCCAACTCGACATCCCGACCGACCATTGCCGAGGCAGGTGAACGCATGCCGTCACGATAGGGCGACCAGTAGCGCAACCGCCCCGAGGAGCAGCCCTGGACGCAGGGTTCTACCTGAACGCCCACGCATCTCTCACCGATGGTGGGAACGATCCCGAACACTCAATCCGACTCAGAGGCTCTCCATCGTGATCAGGGAGTGAGGTCTCTTCATCGTGATGGGCCTGGTCACGGTGGGTGCGGGGAAGGGTCTGTCGACATGGGAGGAAACTCTCGGTAAGACAGCAGTCGTCCAAAACCCGATGCTCCAGCCGGGAGCCTCGCTGTGCTGTCTCACCCGCCCGCAGTCGCGCTGTCCAACCGCACCCTGAACCACCTGGCCGACCTCATCCGCGCCGAACGCACCCACCGCCGGGGCCGGTGGCGGCGCCTCGACGCCGGCCGGCAAGCCGTACTCGCCCTGGCCCATCTCCCTAACGGGTAGCCCATCACCCGTCCGGGCCTGCAGCTTCGCGGTCAGCGTCACGACCGCCTGACAGTCAGCGTCACGACCGCCTGACAGTACGTCCAGGAAGCCATCGACCTGCTCGCCACGCACGCCGAGGACCTGAACGCGGCCAGGCAGCGCATCGCCCGGCTCGCGTACGTGATCCTCGACGGCACCCTGATCCGCATCGACCGGGTCGCGGACCAGAGGCCGTACTACTCCGGAAAGCACAAGCGCCACGGAGTCAACGTGCAGGTCATCGCGGACTGCAAGGGACGCCTCATCTGGGCCTCACCCGCCCTGCCCGGCGCCGTGCACGACCTGACCGCCGCCCGCGCCCACGGCCTGATCGACGTCCTGGGCAGCGCCATCGTGATGGCCTTCGCCGACAAGGCACACCATGGCGCCGGCGACAGCATCCGCAGGCCCTTCAAGCGCCGCCGTCACCGGCCGCGACTGTCCCGCCGACAGAAGACCGTCAACCGGCACCACGCCAAGATCCGCGCCGTCGGCGAGCGCGCCGTCGCCACCCTCAAGGGCTGGAAGATCCTGGCCAAGCTCCGCTGCTGCCCCCCGACGCGCCACCACGATCACCAAAGCCATCCTCGCCCTACATCACGGCCCGACCAGCCAAAAGCCACGATGAAAGGCGCTCACTATGCGCCGCGCCGTGCTATTCGCACCCAAGGTGGCGTATGTCGTCTTCGGAGAGCAAGGCCAAGCCAGCAACCACGTCCCGGAACCCGTCGTACTCCGCGCGGCACCGCCGGCATCGCGCGATATGAGCCTCCATCACCCGATGCTCGTCGTCGGGCAGAGCGTCCAACGCGAAGACACCGAGCGCCAGCTTGAACGGGTCATTCGAACTCTCAGGCTGGCTCATTCACTCTCTTCCTACCGTTGACGCGTGCTGGCTTTCCTCGCCCAGATTACGTGCCGTCGGCGTGCACGGTTCAGCCCAACGGTGGTTCTGCCGGTCGCGCGCTGGCTGATTCAGCATCGGCAGGCTACCGGCGCCCGCCGGGATTTCCATAGGCCAACGATCCCGTCCCGGGTCTTCCCGACGAACACAACGATGGGCGGGTTCGCCCGCGAGATCGCGCCAGGTATCACCGGCAGGTCGGAATGACACGGCGCGTTTACGAAGATGACCTCGGCCGCCCGGCGACCGATCGTCGGCCAATTTCGCCGTACATCCGGACCAGCCTGGTGCCTGCAGGGACGGAGAGTGCTCGCTCGCCTTCCAGGCGAGGTTGCAGTTCTTTCGGCGAGGCGTTGCGACAGGTGAAGGCCGATGAGAACGAGACGAGTTATTCAATCCAACGCCGAACGCGGGGTTGGTTTCATCGCACCGGACGACACCGGCGATGATGTCTTCCTGGACGGCCAGCAGCTTGGTCGGATCGGGACTCGATCCCGGCGGGCATGCGGGTGCGTTGAGGCTGAGGTAGGCCAACCGGCTATCGGGCGCGCGCTGTCACCGTTGTCACCCGCAGGCGTCGGAGCTCCCGCCGCACCAGTCGCTGATAACGGGCCGGAGATGGACGCCGACGCCGACGCCGACATGATCAAGCAACCTCGGTGACAGAGTAGGCCAACGAGACTATCGATGCGATCATCCGCTCCTGCCCCCGTGACGGCGGCCCAGATCGTTGCCGCTCGTCCGCGGCTGATGTCCGCGGCCGGGTCGACGCAGCTGGCTCGATGACTACGCAGCAACCCGGTGCGGTACGGGTACGACCCCAAACATCCGTGAGCTACCCGATGTCTCTCAGTGCCCGACGAACGAGCCTTGCCTTGGGAGAACCAGGTATGGAGGAGGGCAGCCATGGCGCTTGCGACCGGAACCGTCGCGGTCAGGGACCTATCCGCCGAGGAGCGGATGCAAGCCCTGTATGACACCCACGCCAAGCCGGTCTATTCATTCCTCCTGCGGCTTACTTTCGGCGAGCGCCAAGCGGCCGAGGACCTGCTGCAGGAGACGATGGTGCGGGCCTGGCGCAAAATCGAGGCCTTGAACGCGGACATCGCAACGCTCCGCCCCTGGTTGCTCACCGTCGCGCGGCGAGTGGCCATCGACGCTGGTCGAGCAAAGCGGGCCCGGCCGGCGGAAGTCGGGCTGGTCGACATGACGGTCCTGCCATCCGGCGATGACGCCATCGAACGAATGCTCGCCGTTCAGACCATCAAGCGGGCGATGGCTCGGCTGACCCCAGAGCACCGAAACGTGATCATCGAAGTCTACTTTCGCGAGCGGTCAGCCGCCGAGGCAGCCGCGGTGCTCGGCATTCCGGAGGGGACGGTCAAGTCGCGCACCTACCACGCGCTCCGGTCACTGCGCGCCGCCATGGGCGCCAGCCCGAATAGCCCGAGGATTGGGTAGTTTGTGCCAACCGGGCCGGCCTGCCGGCCGCCTCCTACGGGAGTGTGTCCGATCTCCGTGTGCACGAACTACGCCACTCCGGGGCCTCGCTCATGCACGCCCAGGCCACCCCGCTGCACGTCGTCTCCGAGGTACTCGGCCACACGTCGATCGCGATCACCAAGGACGTGTACGGGCACCTGATGGAAGGCGACCGGCGCTCTGCCGCCGAAGCCATGAGTCGGGCGCTGTTCGGTGGCTGAAAGACCCGGTGGCTCCCAGGGTGGCCAAGCCGCTGATGACCGCGATGGTGGCGGATATGGGAAAGCACCCGACTTGGCCATTTCGGCTGGTCGAGGGCCTTACCCGCTGTGGCGCGCCCGAAGGGACTCGAACCCCTAACCTTCTGATCCGTAGTCAGCTAGGTAGAAAACCTTCTCCGCCAAGTACAAAATCTCATACCCGGCGCTGTTTCGCAAACCCTTCGTCCACACGGAGGGCTTTTTGTTTCGGCTGGTCCGGGCGCTGCACCCGACGGGTCCGGAAGGGCGGCAGGTGGTGGCGACGCCGCGGTGCTGAACTAGCCCCCGATAGTGCTCCTTCAGTACCGAACATCCGAGCGCCATCGGAGCACCACCCTCACGAGGAGCCCGACACCCGGCACCCCGCGCCGGTCGAGGACGGCCAGCCCCGAGTGCAGCTCACCCGGGAGGTCGATGCCCGCCCACGACAGGCCCGGCGGCGGCGCCGGCTGTTCGCGGTCGGCGGGCTCGCGTTGGGGACGCTGCTCTGCGCTCTGGCGTTCGTGTGGGGGTCGGACCGGCCGCCGGAAGGCGGACTGCCGCTGCCGGCGGCGACCATTCCGCCGGGCCCATCTGCGGAACCGGTTGCCCTCCCGGAGATGCCGTCGACGGCGCCAAGTTCCGCGATACCGCTCACCTCATCCGCCGCGCCCAGGACTACACGGTCAGTCATACGTTCCGCCGCGCCCAGCGCCGCACCGTCAGTCACACATTCCGCCACGTCGCCCCCGACACGGACCGCGGCTACGCCGACGCAGACCCGAAGCTCGAGTCCGCTCCTGCTCGGCCCGTCGAGCGACGACGGGGTGACGACCATGGTCCAGCAGTACTGCGATCAGCACGGCGGGGGCTCAGCGGAGCCTCGCAACGACAGCGTTGGCAATGCCGGGAGCTTCTCTTCGCGTCCCGCGTTGACATGGACGTCGCCTGCCGCGACACGTACGGTTCGGGCGCCTACGCCCGAACATCGAATTCTGGGGATCCCTACGCCTGGCGGTGCTACCGCTGACCACCCGCAGCTCCGCAACTGATGCCAGACCTCTGTCCGGCGCCCAACGACCACACCCAAAAATCCAGCGGCGTTGCCGATGCCGCTCGATCTCCTTCTCCAGCAGCGTGATGCGGGCATGGATACCAGCGAGATGCGCCGCTGCCTGCTGCGCACGAGCCTTCAGGTCTTCTGAGAGGGCGTCCGATTCACGGATTTTGTGAGTGATCCCGCCTTCAGTCGTCTCGCCAGGTTGGGTGGGATTCGTCGGTGACGCGTTTGGTGAGGTTGTCGATCATGGCGATGCGGATCATGCTGGCCGGCCCCTGCCGGCCTGGCGCAATGGCACGCTCATGGCAGGCCCGCTGCTCTCCCCGGCTGGGTCGTCAGTCCTCGTCTCGGAGCCAACACAGGAAGTGCGTGACCGTTCGTGTCCCCTGGTGACCGTCCGGGGTACCTGCTACTGGCACATGCGTCGCACATCGAACGAAGAAATACGGGATCGCGGCCGAAGAGGCGGTGCAGAAAGCGTTCCCGCTGATCTTGCTGCCAGTGTGTCGATCGCTACCCTCGCGCGATGACTGCGACGCTGAGTGACAACGCCCGGGAACTCGTTGACGGCCCGAACCCTGCGGTGCTCGCCACCGTCAACCCTGATGGCGGTCCGCAGACCTCCGTGGTCTGGGTCACCCGAGACGGCGACGACCTGCTGATCTCGACGGAGGCCGGTCGACGCAAGGAGAAGAACCTGCGGCGGGATCCCCGGGCGAGCCTGACCGTGATCGACCGGAACGACGCTGAACGGTACATCGAGGTACGCGGCCGGGCGAGCGTGACCGAGGACATTGACCGGACGGTGGCGGCTCAGCTGGCAGACAAGTACGAGGGCCCCGGCGCCGGCGAGGAGTACCGGCAGTTGCCGGCGGACATCGTGCGGGTGGTGGTTCGGCTGCATCCTGACCGGGTGCTCGGTAGCGCAGCCCGCTGACCGCCGATGGACGGCCGCGACGCCGAGAGCCTCGACCTACGCATTACGAGATCAAGATGGGCGACCCGGCGAGCTGCGCGGCTGGGCCATCGCTGAGGCTCGCCGCTTGCTCCTTCGCCCGGCGGGCGGCTGCAGGGAGGTAGCCGGGCCGACCAGGGGCTCTTGGGAGGACACAGGGCCGTCGATGATGATCAACCGTCCTGCTGCGGCCGTACTGTTGATGGCCTATGCTCGCTCGCTGGGCCGCGCGAATTCGGATCATGCTGAACCGCCACCAATCCCGGGCGGTTCGTGCCAGTCAGACTGGAGCGATATGGGCTGCTTACACAGTGAACGATGCCCCCTCTTCCCACTGCTCAGAGCAAGCTTACGCGGCTGGCGCGACTACTACTGCGACACCGAGGACGGTTGGCGCGGCTGTGCCCGGTACAAGTTGTCACTCACGGGCGGTCCCGTGCCGATCACGCTGCTCCCCAACGGGGCCAACGCACAGCACCTCAGAGCCGGCGCCGGCGTAGACACGGTCCAATCGCGGCATGTGCCGTCATCAGGGATCGATCCGCGCCGGATGGAGCCGGCTACACCGCCCGCGCCTGGGTTCGGACAGTGGCCGGCACCGGCCCGGCCGCTTAGTCCCTCAGCATCCGCACAGGTTCCGCAGACTTCAGGGAGCCCACCAGCCCGATCGCCGCGACCCGGGCGGCGCCACTGGTGGACCCGACTCGCCGATTGGATATCAGGTCCCGCATGAGCAACTACTGGCCGTGGTGGGCGGGCGCTGTCGGGCTCGCTGTCGTCACCATCAACTACACCATCACCACGGATCGGTCCTTCGGAGTGTCCTCAGCGTGGGACCGCGTCCTGCACTGGCGCGCCGAACGCCGTGTCGAACGGATGGAAGGCGAGTTCACCGACGACCGCGCCCTCGCCGAAGCTCTTGCAGCCGCCACCGCCGAGCACTTCGGAACTCACCCCGTAGCCCCCACCCCGCCGTATGCGGCGTCCACCCTTGGTAGCTCGCCGACACACGCCCGGGACGTATCGTCAACACCGGTTGAGAGGGCCTCGGTCGCGAGCCGGCGCCCGGCGCCTCTGGTTAGCCAGGCCGCCCTGCTTCTGTCGATTTTCCTCGGTGGATGGCTGGCAGCAGTTACCGCCGGCCGATTCGAGCTCCGCTTTGACATGGGCGACGGCTTCCGCGAACTCGTGACCGACAATCCAGCCCAGATGATCGGCCTGTTGTTCGTTGGAGGTGTCCTTGTCGGCTTTGGCACCCGCCTCGCCGGAGGCTGTTCCTCCGGCCACGGACTCAACGGCTGCGGCCGGCTGCATCCAGACAGCTTCCTCGCGACAGCCGTCTTCTTCGGCGCTGCAGTCCTCGTGTCGTTCCTGCTGTGGAAGGTGATTTGATGCGCACGCGGGGCGGGGTTCTCTTCGCCAACATCATCGCCGGACTAGCCTTCGGCTACACCATCACCAACATCGGGTTCGGCGACTACGCCGAACTGAACCGCATGTTCACATTCCAGGATCTGCGCATGCTCCTTGCCTTCGGCGGCGCCGTAGCGATCACTGTGCTGGTCTTCGCCATGCTGCGGGTCCGCCGCACACCAGGCCGCATCCACGCAGGCGTAATTCCTGGCGCAGTGCTGTTCGGCACCGGTTGGGCGATCTCTGGTGGATGCCCGGCAATCCCGATCATCCAAGTCGCCAGCGGATACCTCCCCGCACTTGTCACGATCGCGGGAGTCATCGTCGGCATCCGGGCCTGCCGCTGGGCCAACGCCAAGTACTTCCACCTCGACAGCGGATCCTGCGGGCGGTAGCAGTTGTATGCGGTGCTGTTGCGGGGTCGAGGCTCTCCCGGGGCATGGACCGGGGCGAGCAGCCGCGATCTGATAGCGCGGACGGGGCACGACTCATCCCAGGCCGCGGCGACCTACCAGCACGCCACGGCTCAGGCGGTTCGGGCCATCGCCGAGGCGGCTACACGAGGCGATGCGGGTCGACCGGAAGAAGGCCAGGAGGTCGGCCGACGGCTCGGGCAAGGCTGAGGAGAAGCCCGGCAAGAAGTCAGGCAAGGAGAAGGGCCTGCGGGGGTGCCGTGGCCGGTGCCATGTGATGACTGACGTCCACAGGCCTACACCGCATTAAATCCGGCGATCTTGGTCAGTAGGTTTCAGCGGCTGGGGAAGCGGTCGCTGAAGGTAGTGGCGAAGGCGTTCAACCCGGTTTCCAGCGCGCTCCTCTCGGTGGAGTACGCCGAGGCGAGCGCGGAAAGGATCATTCTGGAGGGCCTCTGGTGGAACCAGGCACGACTGCCGGCGGTCCAACCTGACATGCGCGCGGTCGTCTCCCTCAGCTCTGTCCTGCTGGGCTTGTTCGTCGGTGCTCTCATGCTGCGTTCCGGCTGGGAGCTGCCGGTGCGAACCTCCTGCTCAGGCCACGTGTGCACGTCGCAGTCGTGGATCGACGTCGACTGGGACCGCGTCAACTGGGAACTGAAGCCGACCAGGATCGCCTGCTTCGAGGCCAACCCGGCCAACCACGATGTCCTGATCGGGCCCGGCGACGAATGCGTACGGTCCCACGGCGACGTCATCGAACACCAGGCCACCTACGAAGAACTACGTGAAGAAATCCAGCAACGGCGCACCCGGGCACTTGCGTTCGCCGGCGCCGCGATCGCGCTGCCACCGATCCTCGTCGAGGTGTGGTGGCGGGATCGCCGCAGACCGGCACCGACCGCACGCTGACTCCCACGCTCCCCCACCCTGATCGCGGCATGAGCGTGTAGCCGATCTCGTGCGTCTGGAAGGCTCATCCGGCGGTTGGTGCTGCTATCACGGCGATTAATTTCCGATCGCTGGAGTTGGCGGTTGGTAGGTCCCACGGCCATGACGCGTGCCCGGTCGCCGTCGAAGTCCGGGTCGAGGCGGCCGGCCAGACAGGACCGGTGCACGGCGAACGACGCACATCCCGGTTCCTCACTGCTGCGCACATCGGCGGTGATGCCGTCACCACCAGGGCTGAGGGATCGTGAGCTGACCGCAGCATCCGCACGGCCAGCTGAACTTCCGTCCCCGGCACGCATCGTCAGGCGTATCCATACGGGTGCTACCGGTCGATCTCCTGCACGACCGCGTCGAATTGCCCGCCGATTGGCGGTACTCCGCAGGCAGTGCCCGAGGTGAGCCTGACGGACTGTCGATGACGCCGGCGTGGACCGACGCGCCCACCGTTTCATGCCCGATAACCTGGGCCATAACCCCCCAACACTCGTGGCTGATGATCGTCTCGGGGACGGCGGTGCCCATTACGTGGTCACAGTCGACGCTGTCGAACCGCTGCATTAGTGGATCGTCGCGCATCGCCTCGTCAGCGGCACAGCCGGGCAAGCTTGCGCCCAGTCGGAGGCTGCCAGAGACAACCCAGATACGACGTGCGGCACGTTCGTGCGCTCGGCGGCAGATCCGGATACCCGGATGTATTGATCGGCTCAACGTCAGCGTTTCGATGCGTGGGTGGGGCTCGGTCGTTGGAGCAGGTGGCAGGTGAAGTCGCTGTCCCCAGACAACATCGATGCTCACCGCAGAGTAGGCGAGCTTGTTGGTACGCCAATCGCCAGCGCCGTGCGGGCATTCGCGCTGGTCAGGAAGTCTATACGGTCGGTGAAGGCGTCACGGAATGCCGGGTATTACTCGTGCAGCAGCGATTCGCAGCGTGGCCGGCCGCGTCAATCCAAGGAGTTACGGTGATCGCAGGGGCGCGAGCTGCACGGTCCAAGTCCGGGCTGTCCCGACGACCGCAATTGCCCGGCAGAGGAGGTCGCAGCCCAACTGTGGGCTTCCTTCTGCGAAACCGCGGTTGATGAAGCTGATCGCTCTCGGATGGTCACCCGCTTCAAGAGCATCCTCCAACCCGGCGGCCAAGACCGCGGCGAGCGCGGCGTGAAAACTGTTTGCCCCTCTTTCGCGGAGGGTCTTGGCGGGCTCGCGCAGCGGTGACGGAGAGACCGTGGGCGGGGCTAACACGAAAGTCAATGTCCTTCTCCTGTGGTGTCGGTGTTGCTCGCTCGAGCCAGTCTGATTGACGCCCACCTGCCGCACCGTGCCGCAACGGCCTCGTCGTACCACCGCGCTGGGGGATTCGCTGGTTGCTGCCAGCGAAGTAGCGGCTGATGAGCCGGGCAAGATCTCTGTCGGGATGCGAGTCGTTGTGCTTGGGGCAGACGTGTCCTGAAGGCCCGCCTTCTGGGGATGAACAGCCACTGGACGCCAGCCACGCCTCCGGTCATGACGGTTTGCCTCACGGCGTCGCTGGTCGTCGCCTGTAACGGACGCGGCGTTGTCCGTCAGCACACTGAAATGTCGATGGCGATCGAATGGTCTGCCAACGCTCGGCCCTCACAGCTGGAGGTTGTCCTCTGGACACTGCCGAGACCTGGGCAGCGCGCCCGGTAGGCGCTGGCCCGCCAACGATGTTGACGAACTGATCCACCACCTACTCTACGCGCACTACACCCAGCGGTGCCGCTGCCAGCTTCGGGAGCTGGCCCCAGCGATGAATGTGGCTCCCTCTCGGCGAGGATCGACACCACCTGTCTCGTGTCCATTGTCACGCTCGCCCGGGTGCGGTCCATCGTCCGAGCTTCGCCTGTGTCGGCGAGCTGCGACCTACAGCAGCGGCGGCACATATGGCTGCGCGAGTCGACCGAGGAGCCCGCGGCAGCGCCACTGCACCTGGCATCCCCACTCGACTAGCCTCTACGACATGGCAACTACGGTGCTACGCGTCCGGCTCATCGGCGGCGACCGCATGGACATCACGTACGACAAACCGGACGTCTCCGACGAGGACGAGCTTGTGGACCACGTGATCTCGACACTGGCGCAGGATTCGGGAGTGCTGCGCACCAAACACGGTGATCGGCTCGTCGTACTCTACGGCCGAGGCGTCGCAGCGATCGAAGTCGCGCCTCGCGGTGCAGTGCTGTAACGGAGGCCGCAGGCATGGGGCTGGCGGCGAGCCACGGATTCTGTGCTAACATTGCCCAGTTGCAGTTTTGATTTCCGTAGACGTTTCGGCGCCTGATGGGCTATCTAAAACCCATCCAGGCGCTTCTTCGTTTTCGTGTCGTTCCCGGCGCGGGTGATCAACGCGGTGGCGCGCGAGTCCGCACAGTGCGGTCTCCAACAGCCTGCGAGGAGCAGACATGGCTACTGGTACTGTGAAGTGGTTCAACGGCGACAAGGGCTTCGGCTTCATCAGCCAGGACGGCGGCGGTGCCGACGTTTTCGCCCATTTCTCGGCGATCTCGGCGAGCGGCTTCCGCAGCCTCGAGGAGAACCAGCGGGTGGAGTTCGACATCACCCAGGGCCCGAAGGGCCCGCAGGCGTCGGATATCCGCTCACTCTGATCCACGCTTTGCGAACGGCGGCCTGACTGGTTCAGCGGGCCGCCGTTCGGCGTTTTATCTATCATCATTTGTTCAGGCTCGCTCTTGCGATGTCCCGTGGCCTGCGGCCCGTGCCTTATTTGCGACGTGCCGCTCGAAGAAGGCATCGCATGACGTGATCACCACGTCACCGTGCACCCGACGCCCACCCGGCGACGGTCCCCGGCGGGTTCAGCCGCGACCGGCACTCGGTTGCCGGCGCTACGCGTTGCGGGACACGGCGAGGACGTAGCCCATCCTGTGCTGCTGCAACCAGGTCCGGAACTTCGAGTCCTGCCCGTATGCCTCGTCTGCGGTGACCCCACCTCGCCGGAAGGCCGGCGGTGATGGCGCGTTCGAGCATCCGCAGCCCCAGCGCGGGCTTCGTGGAGAACCCGACGCTCGCCGCGATGCCGGCTTTCTCGCGGCGGGTGGGTCGTCGTACCAGCCGCGGGGCAGATACAACTCCCGGTTGATCAGGGTGCGTCCGTGTGGGCTGGCGTAGGCCAGGAACACCCCGAGCTGGCAGTTCTCCCCCGTCCGGCCGTGCCCGGAGTACTGGCGTTGAACCCCGCCGACTTCGTCCCCTTCTTACTCGCCGATCGATACGGACGCCGGCGGGTCACTTCCGGCTGCCAAGTCCGGCGCCGACGACGATCCGATGTGGTCGCCCGCACGTGGTCCAACGCGCACCTCCTCGATGCGGCATAACAGCGCACGGCGCCAGGCGCCCGCCGCGCGGACAGCTACAGCCGCCTACTCCTGCTCCGCTCGCCTGAGCAGTACGCGCCGATCGTCGGATGGTCATGTCTCCACAACACACACCCGGCTCTCGTCAGCGTGGCATGGCGGCGTACTCGGCCATGAGGTACGAGCGGTAGGAGATCACCGCGGGGATCGTCACGTTCAGCTTCCCCGCCGTGGTGGTCAGCACCTCCTCGTATCCCAACAAGATGCCGGAGCGCGGATCGACGATCACGGTGTACTGGGCGGGCAGGCCGTGGGCGTTCGTCGTGATCGAGAAGGCCTCCCCAGTACGTCCAGCGCGGTCAGTGACGGTTCCGGTGACCGTGATGCCCGGGAGGTCGGCAAGAAGTCTGAGCACCGCGGCGCGCTGAGCGGGGTTCAACAGCCGCACGCCAGCGAGCTGGGCGACGTCCTCCAGGTACTGCACCGGCGCCTGCACCGCGGACGTGCCTGCTCTCAGCCAGCCGCGCAACGCGGAGGCGTCGGTCGGCACCGCACCTCGGAAGCCGTTGTAGAACTCGCCAGCCGGATAGTCGCGCACCTCCTCGGACGATTCGATGCGGCCACCCCACTTCTGCCACTGCCTGCGGTCAGCGTCCGAACGGAAGACCGGCGGCAGATCCCTCTTGACCATGCGACCGGCGTCGTCATCGGTCCGCCAGGACTGCCACTGTTGGGGCACCACAGCAGATACCGTCCGCCCGCCGGAGATTGAGGAGTTCAGGAACCAGTTCGCCGACTCCAGGTGCTCCACCGTGCCGGCCGGCCGCGGTGGCATGGCCTGCGCCGCCGCCACGGCGGCCAGGCGCCGAAGCCGCGTGCTGGCTGGTTCCAGCGTTGCCGGCGGACCGTAGTTCAGGACCGCCGGAGTAGCCGCATACGCAGGCTGCGGCTCGCGGTACATCTCGATCGCCACCCCACCTCCGGCCGCTACCACGACCACCGCGCCGGCCGCGGCCAGCACGAACCGACGACGCGGAACTGCCCCTCGCGCCACGCCTCCCGCGCGGTCGCAGGAGAGAATATGAGCCAGATCCTGCTCACGACGACTATCCTCGGCTGGCCGGGTGTTCCGGGCCGGGTCCAAGCCGCCCAACAGCTGGCGCACCTCATCCATGGCCTTCATGTCACCCACCCCCACTCAACATCGACGGCGCCGCGCTCGGCGCCCGCCCCACCCCGTCACTCACCACGCCGAGCTGTGTTCGTAACCGACGACGGGCTCGTATCAGCCGCATCGCGAACGTCGTCCGCGATTGGCCCAGCACGGCCGCCGCCTCGACAGGGGTCAACCGCTCCCACGCCACCAGCCGCAGAATCTCCTGATCGCCAAGAGACAACCGGTTGAACGCCACCGCGACGTCACGCTGGCTTACCACCCCGTCCGCGTGATCCACCACGACCGCCTGACCCGGCTCCGCCGCCACCCGCAGCGTCAACTCCTGCCACCGCCGACGGCCCCTCGCCTCGTTGGCCATCACCAAACGCGTCACTCCGTACAGCCACGGCAACGCCGACCCGTCCGGCACATCCCCCAGGCGTCGCCACGCAACAAGGAAGACCTCAGCGACAACATCGCCGACGTCAGACGCGACGATCCGCCGAGCGACGTACCGCCACACGTCACCGTAATGACGCTCGTACAGCTCGGTGAACTGCTCCTTCGCCGCGTCCATCGCACCTCCTACGTGCTTATGTCCGGCACCGACCGGAACGTCACACCCCGCAACGAAGGAACCACCCCATCCGGCCCTGCCCCACCTCAACCAGGCGTAACCGGCGCGGCTGACCTCTCAGCGCGCGGGACGCCGCACCGACTTTGAACGAGCCGGATAGAACCGGGACGGACCGGCGACGCCCGGATCGCGATCCGGATCACGCTGCCGACAGTAGGGTCAACGACGCAGTGCAGCCCGAGATCGGTGATGCGCCCATCGCGGGCGTTCCACTCCCGCGCGCCGTCGTCGTGGCCGAGAATCGCTCCCAAGGAGTCGATCGTCGGCTTCCACAGATTTGGCCAGGCCCGGCGGGGCCCAACAACGAACGCGATCTGGAGCGCAACGCCATCGCCGGCAGCCGGGCCGCCAGTCGTGATCTGATCACTGATCTGCTCCTTGTACGCCGACGCCGACGCCGACGCCGTCACGTCGAACACGTACGTCCCGACAGGATCATCGACCGGTACAGCCGGGCAGACCGCCACTGAGGATGTCGCCGCATGACGCTTGGTCGCCCATACCGAGACGAAGTCCCGCCCTGTCCGGCTCGTCAGCTTCGGGACCAGCGGAAACAGGTAGTTGTCCAGGTCGTGGGAGGCGTACAGCGGCGCCGTGTCCGCCAGCCCGACGTCCAGCCTCAACGCGAGAGGGCCGGCCGTGCTCACAACCGCGCGACCCCAGCGCCACCACCGGGTGCCTGTACTGACGCGGGTAGGCGCGAGGATAGCCGCCCGCGATTGCCGAACCGCTGAGGCCAATCAGCGCTCGATCCTCGACGAACTCGACACCGGCCACGAAGCCCTCTTCGGTGGGACTGACGATCTCGTCCTTGAGCTGCTCCCACACACCGTCGTCGCGGAAATCCGCACGTACGACCGGAACACACCACGTCTCCGGCAGATCGACCACGGTCAAAGCGTAGCGACACCGGACGTTCCTCCGGTCGCGACAGGGACGCATCGTTCTCGCCGCGACCGGGTGCCGGATTGATCCGGTCGCGGTGACGCTGGGTAGCGCACGGTCTGCGACAGATCCGGACGACGGTTCAGCTGACGATTCGCCCGATCCGCCCCATACGATGCGCGAACGGTGCCACGATGCCGGCAGGGCGTGCCGGCGGTGGCCGCCCCCAGTCGAGAGGGGTCGACGTGAGCACCGTCCCGCCGGGCACGCCCTGCTGGGCCGACCTGGCCATCCCAGATCTCGCCGACGCGCGGCGCCTCTACCCGGAGCTGTTCGGCTGGACCGGGCGGATCACGCCGGAGCCCGAGGCGGGCGGCTACACCGTCTTCCTCCTCGGGGGCAGGACGGTGGCCGGGGCCGGCCCGCCGGCCATCCCGGACCAGGTGCCGATCAGGTCGATGTACGTCGCGACCGACGACGCAGACCTGGCGGCCGGCCGGGTCGAGCGGGCCGGCGGACAGGTGGTGGTGCCCCCGTTCGAGGTCTTCGACCAGGGGCGGATGGCGGTCTTCGCCGACCCGGCCGGCGCGACGTTCAGCGTCTGGCAACCGATGGCGGCGCCCGACGCCGAGGTGTTCGACATCTCCGGCGCGATGGCCTGGAACGAGCTGGTCACCCCCGACCCGGAGAGCGCCGAGGTCTTCTACGAGCTGGTCTTCGGCTGGCACTCGGACAACCAGCCGATGGGAACGATCACCTACACCGGCTGGCGGCTCGACGCGCAGGGCGCCCCTCTTCAACGTCAAGCCCTCGCCCGCACCGGTGCCGGCTGACGGCCGCCGGCTGACGGGCCCGCCCGCCGCCATCCCGCCGAGAATTGCCCGAGTAGAGGAAGCGAAGCCGAAGCCATGACAGATATTCCACCGGGGGCATCCACCTGGGTCGACCTGGTCACCACCGACCTCCCCGGCGCGGCACGCTTCTACGCGCCCTTGTTCGGCTGGGCCGTTGGCGAGGCGGACCGGCAACCCGCGGCTGACGGTCACCTCGTCTTCCACCAGCAGGGCAAACCGGTGGCCGGTGCCGGGCTGGGGGCCGGCCCGCAACGGCCGCCTGCCTGGGTGCCCTACCTGGCGACCGACGACGCCGAGGCGGCCTGCCAGCGGGTCACCGCCGCCGGCGGCCGGATCCTGACCGAGCCCTTCGACGTCCCCGGCTCCCGGCGGACGGCGCTCTTCGCCGACCCGGCCGGGGCGCCCTTCGGAGTGTGGCAGTCGCTCGGCATGCCGGGGGCCGAGGTGTTCGACGTACCCGGCTCGCTGACCTGGCCCGAGCTGACCACGCGGGAGTCGGACCGGGCTAAGGAGTTCTACGGGTCGGTGTTCGGCTGGACGACGGACGACCAACCGATGGGCCCGATCACCTACACCACCTGGCAGCTGGACGGTCGTCCCGTCGCCGGGATGATGCCCATGATCGGCGAAGACTGGGGTGACCTCCCGTCCCACTGGATGGTCTACTTCGCGGTCACCGACACCGACAGGGTCGTCGCCGAGGCGCTACGGATGGGCGCAACCCTCGCCGTCCAGCCGACAGACCTGACGCGGGGCCGGTTCGCGGTGCTCACCGATCCACAGGGGGCGTTCTTCTCGATCCTCGGGACCACTCCGCCCTGACCGTACGTGGATCCGGCCGCACCGGCACCACCAGCGGCCCGTGCTCGCCGTCGACGACACGGACGCTGACCCGGTAGTGGGTGGCGAGCAGTTGCTCGGTGAGCACCTGCGGGGAGTGCCGGTGACGACCACCCGGCCGTCGGCGAGCAGCACCAGCCGGTCGGCGTACTCGCCGGCCACGGAGAGGTCGCGCATGGTGAGCAACCCCAGCCGACCGGCCTGCGGCGGCTCCGCTCACAACCCTTTCCCAAACGACGTTGTCATGAACGTCTACGCACCCGACCAGCAATGATCGGCGGCTGAACCGCAACGTCCGGCGCCGACCGGTTGCGGCCGGTGCCGGATAACCCGACCAACGCAAGCACTAACCCCGAGACGTCCGCTCATCGGCTACTTGTTTCGTTGACCTGCGACCGTGGCCCGGCCAGGCTTCGGTCGAGGCGCCCGGGTTGTCGCTCTCTTTTCGGCTGCCCACGCTGGTCGTGTGGCTCTCATCTGGCCTGCGCGGCCCGGGCGTCGCCCCAAGGGCGGGGAGAGGCTCAAGAGCGCCTCTGTGTGTCAACCCGTGCCGGTGGTGAGTTTGAGGTGATCTTTGGTGAGGTGCCGGTATAGGACGTTGGTGAGGCGTCGTTGAGCGCGCGTCGGGCTTCGGCGGGCGTTTTTCCTTCGCTGAGTTTGCGCTGGTAGTAGACGCGGCCAGGGCCTATCCGGCCTTCCCCCTTCCTCTCGATGTATTCCGTTCCGCGGCGGCCGGGGCGCCGTGGGTGACGCTCGCCTACCTGGCCGTCACGATCGCGGAAGGATTGGCGGCGGTGTGGGCCGGCACAGAGATGGCCCGTCGAATGGTCCAGGCGCTGGACTCCCGCACCCGTCGCCTGCGGCTGTCGGCCCGAACAGAGTTCCGCGGCGGCTGCCTCTGGCGGTACGGACGGCGACGGTGGCCCAGGCGGTGAGCAGGCCGGCGTAGAAAATGACGGCGGCGATGCGGAACATGACCGAGCCGGTGTGCAGGGCAAGGCCCGAGGTACCGGTGACGAAGGTGCCGACAGGAAAGGTGAACGACCACCAGGTCAGTGAGAACGGTAGCTGGTCGCGGGCGGTCTTGACGGTGACGGCGGCGGCCAGGCTGGCCCAGAGCAGGGCGAAACCCCAAACGGGTATGCCGTAGACGACGCCGAATGCCTGCAGGGCGTGGGCGTACGGTCCGGGCAGGGCCTGGGCGGCCACGCCGCCGAGCAGGTTCGCCGCGGTGATCGACTGACCGAGCGGGCCGAGCACGATCCACAGGGTCGGCACCATCCGCGCCGGTCCGATCTTGTGCAGCGTGAGCCGGTTCCAGATCAGCGTGATCACGATGAGTGAGGCGATCAGACTGAGCCCGAACATGGCGTAGCAGACCAGGATCAGGGTCGTCCGAGCCTGCCCGGCGGGGGCGTAGGGCACGAGCATGGCGCCGGTCGAGGCCGACACCATCGGTGGCACGACGGGCATCAGCCACCCGCCGAACGCGCTGCGCTGGTCGACGCCCTCGTGGCGGGTGAACTGCAGGTAGGGCACCGCCGCAGCGGTGATCAGCCCCGTGATGGTGCCGGCGAACCACAGCGCCCAGCTGACGCCGACCGCAGCGTCCAGGCCGATGGCGTCGCGGCCCAGCAGCAGAGTGCCGGCGCCGACGGTGAGCATCGCCATCGGCGGGGCGCCGTAGAAGTGGGCCATGACCGGGTCGACGTGGTATCCGCGAGCGACCCGAGGGTGACGCCGCCAGTGCGCCACGGTGGCGACGGTCAGACCGATCAGCAGCAGCGCGGCGAGCGCCCAGACGACGGTGGCGAACAGCCGTAGCCCAGGAAACCGCAGGGGCAGTGACGCCGCGGCGGTGGCCACGATGCCGGTGCCCATGATCGACGCGTACCAGTTCGGGGTGAGGTGCGCCAGCACGTCGCGGGGGTGGTCCAGGTCGCGCAGCAGTCCGAACCGGGCGAGCGGGTGCGGTCGAGGACGCTGCGGGGCGTTGTCGGCGCCGGCCGGTTTGGGCAACGTCGAAGTGGTCATGTCTCCACGATCGCGGTGACCCGGCTCTGCCGGTAGCGGCGATGATGTTGTGAACCTACAAACACAGCTTGTGGGCAGATACAGTCTGCGTCTGTGACGTTGAGTGCGCGGATGCCGGAGCTGTTGGCGTTGGAGGTGCTGCTCGCGGTGGCCCGCACCGGGAGTTTGAGCGCGGCTGCCCGGGAGTTCGGGTTGACCCAGCAGGCGGTGTCCGCGCGGATGGCCGCGTTGGAGGCGCAGACCGGGGTGCGGCTGGCTGTCCGCACGACCCGCGGTACCGATCTGACCCCTGCCGGAGTCGTCGTCGCGCAGTGGGCCGACCGTCTGGTCAGTGTCGCCCAGGAGGTCGATGCCGGTCTCGCGTCGTTGCGTGAGGGCACCCGCAGCCGGATCCGGGTCAGCGCCAGCCTGACGGTGGCCGAGCAGTTGCTGCCGAGCTGGCTGGTCAGTTTGCAGGCCGACGCCCAGCGTCATGGTCAGCCGCCGGTGCAGGTGGTGCTCGAGGCCACCAACAGCGACCGTGTCATCGAGCAGGTCCGTTCCGGTGGCGCCGATCTGGGTTTCGTCGAGGGGCCGGGCGTGCCCAGCGGGCTACGCAGCCGGATCGTCGCGCATGACGAGCTGGTGCTGGTGGTGCCACCGGATCACCGCTGGGCCCGACGGGCCTCCCGGATAGCGGCTGACGAGCTGTGCGAGACGCCGCTGGTCACCCGGGAGGCCGGTTCCGGCACGCGGGAGTTCCTGACCACCGCCCTGCGGCAGGCCCTCGGCGGCGGCATGCGGCAGGCACCGCCCGCACTGGAGCTGTCGACCACAGCCGCGGTGCGCGCGGCGGTTCTGGCCGGAGCCGGCCCGGCGGTGATCAGTAGCCTCGCCGTCAGCGACGACCTGTGGCTGGGCCGGCTGCGGCAGGTTGCGGTGGCGGGGCTCGATCTCCGCCGGGAGCTGCGGGCGGTCTGGACCAGCGGCCGCACGCCGCCCGCTGGTGCCGTACGCGCCCTGCTGACCCACATCGGCACCCTCACCGCTCATGCTGCGCCCACAACGGGGCCGCTCCCAAGCCCCGGCGCCGGGTGACTCGGACGGCGGCAGCGGCAGCTCGACGGCGTCCGCCGCACGACCCGTCACCGACCGCCCGGTGCCCGCCCCAGAGCCCGCGCCGCGTTGTCGGTGGCCACCTGCCGGGCGTAGTCAGCGCCCCGGTGTGCCACCGTGGCGGACGGAGCATCGGTGCCCATCGGGAACGGCCAGTCGCTGCCGAGCACCAGCCGGTCCGCGCCGAAGACCGACACCGCCAGGTCGACCACCTTCGGGTCGTGGGCCAGATTGTCGACGTATAGGGCGCGCACCGCCTCGGCCGGGGTGGGCGACAGCACCGGTACGCCAGGTCGGGTGGTGGTGTGACCGCGCTCCCAGCGTCCGACCACCGCCGGCACGCAACCGCCACAGTGCACCAGCACGAACCGGATCCCCGGGTACCCGCCGAGCACCCCACCAAAGACGAGCTGGGCCACTGCCACCGTCGTCTCGACCGGGTTGCCCAGCAGGTTGGCCAGGTAGTAGGGCTCCAAGCGGGGATCCGCCGAGTGCGCGGGGTGCAGTTGCAGGGTGCGCCGGTCCGCGTCGATACGCTGCCACAGGGGGTGCAGCGCCGCACCGTCGAGCGGTCCGGCGTCTCCACCCGCGGCGCCCACCACGCCCGCCCAGCGGTCGTCGGCGGCGATCCGGTCGTACTCGGCGAGGGCCACTTCGGGATGTTCGAACGGCAGGTACGCCAGCGGGGTCAGCCGGGGCCGGTCGGCGACCACGGCGAGCAGACCGTCGTTGACCGCACGGACCCACGCCGCTGCCTCCGGTCCGGACAGCCGCTGACGGTAGAAGGGCGGCGGTACGCTGACGATCGCCTCGTCCAGCCCAGCCTGGTCCAGGTGCTTCTCGAGCCGGTCCGGGTGGTACAGGTCGGGCGGGCCGACCCGTTTGCCGCCGAGAACGGCGATGCTGTCACCGTCGACCGCGACCCCTGGCAGGTTGGCCGAGCGCAGGTCGGGGGCGAGGTGGGCGTGCATGTCGATGCCAGGCAACGGGGCTTCCTCACGGTTTGGTCCGACGGCGGTCACGACGGGACGCGCCGACGTACGAGATGGTGGCTGGTGTGGCCGCTCACCCGGCGGCGGACAGTCCGTCGGGAGCAGAGGTGCCCCGGCGGTGGGAGGGCGGCGTAACTACCGGCTGACGCGGTGGTGCCGGCCGGTCAACTTCCGGTACGCGCGCGTCCCGGTGCCCGGGCGGCAGGCACTGCCGCGGCGTCGGTGTTCATCTTGCCGATCACCCGGTCTGCCGCGTGCTGGATGTGGACCTGCACAGCGGCCACCGCCGCCGCCACGTCCCCCGCCACGCACGCGTCGAGGATGGCCCGGTGCTCGCGGACCCGCTCCTCGTTCTGCCCCGTCCGGGTGACCGTTGCGAACCGGTACCGCTCGCTGTTCTCCCAGACCGGCTCCAGACCGCGCAGCAGCCAACGCGATCCGGCCGCACGGTAGATGGTGAAGTGAAACTCGGTGTGTGCCCGGCGGGCGGCCGTGGCGTCGCCGCGCGCGGACGCGGCGATGTGCTCGTCGAGTGCCGCCTCGGCACGCCGGGCGTCCTGGGCGGTGAACCGGGTCGCCGCCCGTTCGATCAGTGCCGTCTCCATGGCGATCCGGGTCTCATGGGTGTCGACGGCGTCCTCGACGGTCAGCGGCATGACCCAGGCGCCCTTGTGCTGGACCACCTCGACCAGGCCGAGCGCGGCCAACCGTCGGATCGACTCGCGGACCGGGCTCATGCTCATGCCGAGCAGGTCGGCCATCTCGTTGAGCCGTAGCGGGGTGCCGGCCGGCAGCCGGCCGGTGAGGATCGCCTCGTGCAGGACCGCGGTCGCCGAGTCGGCGAGGGTGCGGTGCTGTCCGTCGGTTCCACCGGCACCGGCCCGGCCGTCGTCGTTGGCGTCTTCCAGGACGGATCGGCGATGCGTTGTTACCACGGTTTGCCTCCGGATAGAGCCGCTGGTGGATGCCGTCCTCGTCCCGTTCTCGCGGGACATGATCCATGGTTCATGGGTGTTCGGGTGATCCCACAAACGCATCAGGGCCCTGGAAATGGTACCAATTTCGTCGCTGTGGAATGGTGCGGGCCGGCTCCGCGCCGCCCGCACCCGTCGCGGGTCAGTGCAGCTTCGTGAGTCGTACGCGGTTGCGCAGTTCACCGAGCGTTTCCACACGGGTAACGACCAGGTCTCCGTCGTTCAGGAACACCTGGGGGTCACGGGCATTCCCGATGCCGCTCGGTGTACCAGTGAGCACCACGTCGCCGGCCCGCAGGGTCATCCCCCAGCTCAGTTCCGCGATGATGCGGGCGAATGGGAAGGCCATCTGCCCGGTCGACGCGTCCTGGAGCACCACGCCGTTCACCTCACACTGGATGCGCAGGTTCGCCGGGTCCGGCACTTCGTCCAAAGTGGTCAGCCAGGGCCCGAGCGGCATGGTGGCGTCGATGCTCTTTCCCTTGAGCCACTGGCCGCCGTGTGCGCGTTGCAGGTCGCGCTGCGACACGTCGTTGGCCACGCAGAACGCCGCCACGTACGACAGTGCGTCCGCCTCGCTCACCGAACGGCAATCCGCACCGATGACCAGCGCCACCTCCGCCTCGTAGTCCCACTTGGCGGAAAGTTGCGGGTCGTAGGCGATGTCGTCGTACGGACCGACGACCGTGTCCGGGCCCTTGGTGAAGAAGGTCGGGTGCTTGGGCCGCTCCGCGGGGTCCTGCCCTTCCCGCTTGCCGCGCGACTCCTCGAAGTGGTCCCAGTAGTTCCAACCGGTGCAGAGGATGTCCCGGTTGAACCGGCGCAACGGCGCGTCGAGCCGAACCTCGGCCAACGGCACCGCCGCGACCTGCCGCGCGGCGGCGCGGACGGCCTCCAACGCGTCCGCGCCACCTCGGATCGCCTCGTCGAGCTCGCCCAGCTTCGCGGGGAGCACGGCAACGGTGTCGCCGTCCACCACCCCGATCCGCCGCCCGGTCTCGGTGAGAACGCTGGCGAGCTTCATCAGGCGTCCTGCTCGTCGTCGATCACGCCGATCGCGTTGATCTCGATCAGGTAGTCCTTGTTCACGAACTTGGAGACCTCCACCATCGTCGAGGCCGGCGGCTCACCGGTGAAGTACTGCCGGCGCACCTCGTGGATGGCGTGGAAGTCCTCCATGTTGCGGACGTAGACATCCACCCGCACGATGTCCTCCAGCGACCCGCCGGCAGCCGTCATCGCGGCGCGCAGGTTCTGGCAGACCTGGTGCGTCTGGGCGGCGATGTCGCCGACGCCGGTGACCCCGCCCTCACGGTTGCGGGCGGTCATGCCGGACACGAACACCATCCGTCCCCGCGCCCTGGTCTGGGTGGCCTGGGCGAAGTGGCCGTTCGGGGCGGCCAGCTCGGGGGAAACAATCTGCTGCTTGGGCATAGCATCTTCTCTTCTTCGAGGTGGTGGAGCTAGCGGGCGTCTGCCGGGTCGGTGTACCACTCCGGCTGGGTCGGGTAGTGCGGCCCGTCGTAGATCTCCAGCAGGACGCTCTCTTCTTCGGCGAGCGTGGGCCCGTGCAGGCTGCCCTTCGGGTTCCAGTAGAAGGAGCCCGGGGTGAGGGTGAGCCCGGTGGGCACGTAGGTGTACCGGCCGCTGAGGCAGAACATGAACTGGTTGGACGCGTGTGAGTGGCGTAGCGGGATGCCGGCGCCCTTGCGGAACCGGACCAGCGAGATGGACGCCTCGGTCTCCTCGTTGCGCCACAGCGCCTTGTGGGAGAGGCCAGCCAGCGTCTTGTCCGCCCAGTCCAGCTCGTCGGTCTGGAGCAGGATCTCGCGGAAGCGGGCCAGCACCAAGCCTTCCGGCCCGGGTACCAGTTCCTCCCGCGACCGGTCGGCAGCCTCGCCGCCGTAGTTCGACGGCTCGGAGAGGTTGTTGGCCCACTCCTGCGGATCGACGCCGGCCGGCACCGGCGGGGCCGGTACGAGCGGCAGGTCGCTCATCGCTCTCCCTGCCCGGACACGAGGTTCTCCCCCAGGCACTTCAGCTCGACGAGCCGGCTGCGGTACCGGGTCGTGCCGTTGTTGGTGAGCATGTGGATCTCCCCCGGCTCGCGGTAGACCACCCCACCGATGGCCTCGTGCACCAGGCGCGGGTCGCCACCGGCGAGCGCGTCGATCCGGTTGTCGGCGGCTTCCAGCGCGATCACCAGGTACGGGTTGAGGTGGTGATGCCAGGGCTGCCGCTCACCGGGCGCCAGGCTGATCTCCCAGACCCGCACCTGGTCGTTCTCGAAGACCACCTGCTGACCGACGGCGCCGAGCTCGACCTGGCTTCCGTCCGGGGCGATCGCGTGACCGTAGCTACTCATTGTCATCCCTTTCGCAGACGAGTGTGTTGTCGGGCCAGGTCACGGGCGGTGGGCAGCCGGTGACCCGGGCGTAAAGCTGGGCGGCCGTGTCGACGCCGGAGACGGGGTCGAACGGGACGATCGCCGCCACGTGCCCGTCCGGGCGGACCAGCACCAGAGTGTCGTTGTCGACCCCGAAGCGGCGCCGCACCCGGTCTCCCGGGTCGAACAGCGCCCGGTCCCGCAGCCCGGAGTCGTGCGGCGCGTCCCACCGGCTCACCACGAAGTGCCGCAACGCGGGCGACTCCTGTGGCGGCAGCGCAGGGACCCGGCGCGGGTCGGTGAAGTAGAGCGCCACGAAGGCGTCGGCAGCCAGGTCGTGCAGGTGCACCGTGCCGGACTGACCGAACAGCGGCAGGTCGGGGCTGCGCGCCCCGGCCAGCACCGGCAGCGGCTCGTCACCGGCGGCGACCATCGACCAGTCACCCGTGCCGCCCACGTCGAGGCGTACCCCGAGCATGGCGCGGGTGAACGCGTTGCCCCAGTTGCCGGCGGTCATCACCCCCGGGTCGTCCGAGCGCCTGGCCATGTAGGCCCGTGCCGCTGCGGCCATCGCCGCGGAGCCCTTGGTGGCGACCGGCTCCTGCTCGACCTGGTAACCGTCGAGCAGACTCGGCTCGGCCCAGCCGCGCAGCACCCAGGCCATCCGCCAGGGCAGGTTGGAGGCGTCCAGGACCCCGGTGTTCAAGCCCAGTGCCCACATCGGGGTGATCAGGTGCGCGGCGTCGCCGAGCAGGAAGACCCGCCCGTCCTGCCACCGGTCGGCCACCCGCTGGTGCACGTTGTAGATGTTGGTGCCGACAATCTCCAGGGTCTTGGTGTCCCCGATGAACCGGCGCGCCTTGTCGGCCAACTCCTCCCGGTTCGGCTCGGCCTGCCCGGCCGGCAGCGGGTAGAGGAAACGCCAGCAGTGCGGCTGGCGGACCAGGATCATCCACTCCTGGGGATCGCCGAAGTACGCCAGGTACGGGTAGTCGCGCGGGTTCTCCACGTCCAGGTCGACCTTCAGGTCGACCAGCATGTAACGCTCCTGGTACGTCTCGCCCTCGACCCGCGCGCCGATCTGGTCCCGGACGGCGGACCGACCGCCGTCGCAGCCCAGCAGGTACCGCACCGCAACCGTCCGCTCCCCCTCGGCGGTGCGCAGTCGCAGGTCCACCCGGTCCGGGTGCTGGACGAAGTCGAGCAGCCGGTGTCCCATGTGCAGCGCGCCGGGGGCGGTGGCGTCGAGCCGCTGCCGCAGGATCGGCTCCAGCTCGTGCTGCGGGATGTTGATGACGAAGGGGAAGCGGGTGTCCTCGGTCAGGTCGCCGGTCCGGACGCTGAGGGTCTGGGTGTTCGTGGCCCGGTCCAGCTCGCCGATTTCGTCGATGCGCAGCGACCCGGCCAGCACGTCGTTAAGGGCGCCGTACCGGTGCAGCACCTCCAGGGTGCGGGTGAGGACGGTGCCGGCCTTGGTGTCCAGCGACAGCCGCTCGTCCTCCTCGAAGATGACCACCGGAACGCCGTAGTGGGCCAGGCCCAGCGCGGTGACCAGGCCGACCGGCCCGGCGCCCACGATACCCACCGGCAACTGCTCGGTCGTGCTGCTCATCGCACTTCGCTCCTCGGGTACGCCCGGTCACGGGTGAGGGTGGATCCGGTCATGGTCGCGGCCGACGAGAGCAGGAACATCAGCGGACCAACCACGTCGGCCGGCATGCCGATTCCGGTGGCCCGCGCCCAGTGCTCCCGTTCGCCACCGCTCGGGTTGGCCTGCTGGAACTGCGGAGTGTCCACCACACCGGGAAAGACGGTGTTCACCCGGATCCGGTGCTCGGCGACCTCGGCGGCGAGCGACTTGGCGAACGCGATCAACGCCCCCTTGCTCGCCGCGTAGGCCGACGCCTGCGCCCGGCCGGCGGTGGCCAGGCCCGAGGCGAAGACCAGGATCGCGCCCGAGCGGCGGGCGATCATGTCCGGTAGGACCGCCTGCGCGCACCAGACCACCCCGTCGAGGTTCACCGCCAGCGTGCGGCGCCACTGCTCGGGGTCCATGTCGACCACGTTGCAGCGCGGCTGCACCGCCGCTCCGGCCACCAGGGCATCGATCCGCCCATGCTCGGCGAGCACCCGGGTGACCGCGGCGTGCACCGCGTCGCGGTCGGACACGTCCACCCGGTGCTCGTGCACCCGCCCACTGGGGTGCGGCTGACCCGATGTCACGTCGAACACCACGGCCGTACCCCCCGCGTCCGCGTACGCGTGGGCGAGGGCAGCGCCGATGCCGTTGGCGCCCCCGGTGACCACAAGCACCTCGCCGGTGGCGTCGAAACTGGCCTGCATGACGTCCTTTCCTCCTTCTTGACCGGGGTCAGCCGACGCTGGGCGGTGACGGGAGCGGCACGCCCAACCCGGCGGCGACCTTCGCCAGTCCGGCGAAGACTGACGGCTGGAGCGCGACACCGTCGCGCGCCGCCCGGTCGTACCGGCCGGCTTCGATATCGCCGGGCAGGTGAACCCGCTCCGTGCCGGGAGCCAGCGCGGAGCCGAGCACCTGGTCGGCCAAGTCGTCGACCCGGCGGGCGAGCTCCTCCGCGTCCTCGGCGAACGCCTCGGCGTCCAGGGCGAGGAAGAAATGCGCGCAGTCGTTGGCCACCGACAGGTCGGCGTAGAGGCCCTGGACTCCCCGGCCGTACGCCCCGCCGGACAGCACCCCGGTGAGTACGTCGATCATGAGCGCGAGACCGTATCCCTTGTGGGCGCCGGACGGCAGCAACAGTCCCTTGAGTGCAGCGGCCGGATCGGTGGTGGGCCGCCCCTGCGCGTCGGTCGCCCAGCTCGCCGGGATCTCGCGACCCTCATCGGCAGCCAGCCGGATCTTGCCGAGGGCGGCCTCGGAAAGCGCCACGTCGAGGATCACCGGCTTGCCGCCCGCGCGGGGTACGCCCACCGCGAGCGGATTGTTGCCGACCACCGCCGAAGCGCCACCGGGGGCGGGCATCAGCGGGCGGGTGTTGGCCGCCGCGATGCCGATGCAGCCGCTGTTCGCGGCGAGGTCCACATAGCGGAACGCCCCGCCGAAGTGGAACGCCCGGCGGACGGTGACCACACCGACGCCGTACGTCAGCGCCTTCGCCACTGCCAGCCGCATCGCCTGATCACCGGTGAGCTGTCCCAGCGCGTGGCCGGCGTCGAGTACCGCGATGGCGCCCTTGTCGCGGACCACCTCGGCCCGTTCGGCCCGGCTGACCGATCCGGCCCTGATGCGGTCGACGTACATCGGCAGCAGCATCACCCCGTGCGAGGGGATTCCCCGCATGTCGGCGTCCACCAGGGAGCCGGCGACCAGACCGGCCGCCTGCTCGGAGAAGCCCAGTGCGCCGAAGACCGAGGCGACAGCATCGGTGAGCCACCGGGCCGGGACGGTCGGCGGGAAGTCTGGCGCGGTCATGACCGATCCGCCCACGGTACGAAGAACCGCTCGACCGCGGCGAGCAGGTAGAACAGCACGACACTCATCACCCCGAGCAGGATCATCGCGGCGAAGGCCAACGCGGTGTCGGCGCTGGCGCCGGAGGCGACGATCGCATAGCCCAGTCCCTCGGTGGCCCCGACGAACTCCGCGATCACCGCGCCGATGACGGCGAGGGTGATGGCGAGCTTGAGACCGACGAAGAGCTGCGGAACGGCAGCCGGCATCCGGATCATGCGGAACGTCTGCCACCAGTTGGTCTTCAACGACCGGCCCAGCTCCACCAGGTCGGCCGGGGTGGAGCTGAGCCCGGCGGCGGTGGAGATGACGATCGGGAAGAAACAGACCAGGAAGACCAGGAAGACCTTGGGGAACTGGCCGAAGCCCATCCACACCACCAGCAGCGGCGCGACGGCCACCTTCGGTACGGCGTTGAGCATCAGCAGCAGCGGGTAGACGGTCCGCTCCAGCATCCGCGAGGCGGTGACGATCAGCGCCAGCGGCACCCCGACCGCGATGGCCAGCAGGAAGCCCAGCAGCGTCTCCCAGAGGGTGACCAGGGTGTTGTCCCACAAGTAACCGGACTGCTCGACCATGGTCTGCGCCACCTGCACCGGGGACGGCAAGATGAAGCTCTCCACGTCGAAGACGACCGTGATCGCCCACCACAAGGCGGTGGCGGCCACGACGCCGAGCACGGGCGGGAGTTGCTGGGCCCAGCGGCCCCCGGCGCGTGGCTTGTCGCGGCCGGTACGGCGGGATTCGGTGACCGTCACCGTGCCACCTCCTCGGGGGTCATGAGCAGGTCGTGCAGTTGGGCTCGCAGCACGCCGAGTTCGGCCGAGTGGCCGTCGCGTCCCAGCGAACGCGGACGAGCGATGTCGATCCCCACGATCTGCCGAAGCCGGCCCGGTCGCGGGCTGAGTACGACGACCCGGTCGGCGAGCAGCACGGCCTCGTCGACCGAGTGCGTCACGAAGAGCACCGTCGAGGCGTGCTTCATCTGGAGGCGCTGGAGTTCGACCGTGAGGTCGGCGCGGGTGAGCGCGTCGAGCGCGGAGAACGGCTCGTCCATCAGCAGCACCCGCGGCTGCTGGATGAGGGCCCGGCACAGCGAGACCCGCTGCTGCATCCCGCCGGAGAGTTCGTGCGGCAGGCGCTTCTCGAAGCCGTTCAGCCCAACCAGGTCGAGCAGTTCGTGCGCGCGTGCCCGGGCGTCCCGGCGGTCAAGCCTGAACACCTCGGTCGGCAGCAGCACGTTGTCGATGACCGACCGCCACGGCAGCAGCGCCGGGCGCTGGAACATGAAGCCGATGTCCCGCCGTGGCCCCCGGATCGGAGTGCCGGCGACGGTTATCTCGCCCGAGGTGGCCGCCTGGAGGCCCGCCACCAGCCGCAGCAGGCTGGACTTACCGCACCCGGACCGCCCGACGATCGCCACGAACTCGCCGTCGGCGACCTCCAGCGACACGTCGCGCAGGGCCTCCACATCACCGGCGCGGGTGCGGTAGATCTGCGAAACGTTACGAATTCCGATCATGGTTCGCCCCTCGCGGCGCGCGCGGCAACCGGCCACGCGCGCCGCCGTCGAAGAGGAAGTTATGGCTTTGCGATGTCGTAGACGCCGATGTCATCGGCGCTCGGCGTCGACTTGAGGGTGCCGGTGCCGGCGAGCAGCTTGGTCATCGCCTCCACCCGCTTCCGGTCCAGCTTTCCGGCCGGTCCGCCGTCGCCCAGGACGTACGGGCGCATCTCGGTGAGCTCAGCGGCGGCGACCTTCTCGTCGGCCGTCCGGTCGTGTTTCTTGAGCAGCTGGGCGGCTTCCTCGGGGTGCTCCACCGCGTAGAGCAGGCCCTTGACCAGCGCTGCCGTGAACTTCTCGACCTCTGCGCGGTTGCTTTCCAGCTTCGCGGCGGAGACCAGCAGCCCGTTGCCGTACAGGTCGGGGAGCTTGTCCGCGTACGGCAGCATGGTGACGGTCTTGCCACCGGCCGCCTTCTCCAGCAGCGGCTTGCCGGCAGCGAACTGCCCGATCGCGTCCACTGAGCCGGCGGCGAGCAGCTGCGGCAGCGACTGCGGCGAGGACGGGACGAACTTCACCGACTTCGGGTCGATGCCGGCCGCCTTGGCGTACGCCGGGAAAATGATCATGTTGGTGGAGCCGGAGCTGTCCGCGATGCTGGCGCCGGGCAGCTTCTCCGGCGAGTCGATCGCCTTGTCCAGCGAGGCAATGCCAGCCATCGACCGCTGGTGGATGGCGGCCACCACGCGCACCGGCATCTTCTCGTTGGCCAGTGTGGTGATGACCCCGGAGAGGTCGCCGGGGCCGTAGTCTGCCTGCCCCGACCCGATCAGCTTCATGACATCGACGGTGCCGGTGCCGGGCTTGATGGTGACGTTGAGCCCGGCCTCCTTGAAGTAGCCCTTCTCCAGGGCGACGTATGCGTACGCGTCCCGACCGAACGTCCCGAAGGAGGTCAGGTAGGTGACGGAGGCGGCATCGGGGGAATCGGCCTTCTCCGAACCACCGCAGCCGGCGACGGTGAGTGTAAGGGCCGCTGCGGCGACGGCCGCGACGACACGGGTGCGAGCTGACATGAGACCTCCTGCATCGGCGGGATTTATCAAATGTCAAACTTTCCGACGCGTCAAGACCTCGTTTGGGCAACACCGCCCCACCCCCGGCGGTTCCGTCCCGCCGACCTCACCCCCGCCAGGCCCATTGACCTGGCAGTACGCCCCGCCGGCCGCCCATGGCGACAACAGTCGACACCACAGGATCGCGTTGCGCGCCGACAGCCGAGCCGTCGCCGCACGGCTCGGCTGTATGGTGCCGGCGCACTCGGAGCAGGTCACGCAGCCACCTTCGCCCTGGCGCTGGCCACGTCGATCCCGCTCCGGCTGATCAAGCCGAGACGGCCTGGATGGCGCTGATCATCAGCGGGCCGGTGCTTCTTTCGCCGGTCGCACGTTTCGAGTACAAGATGTTCAGCCGAGTGTCGCCGCGCCGGTGGACCTCGCCACCGGCCTCGCGGTCGCCATCGGGGTACCGGGTCCCGTTCTTACCGGCCTGTCGAGGATGTTGGTAAAACGATGGAGGGCGTGGGAACTGCGACGATTGCTCGTCGGACGTGCAACCACCGAGAGGCCGAACGTCCGCAAGGGACAGACAGAGCAAGAGCCTGAACCGCCTTGTGCGCGGCGATGACGCTTGGCGGCAGTGAAGCCTGACGTTTGCGTGGCTTGGGCCTGGGGGTGATGACCGCGCCGCCGGTGGCGGCTACCAAGCCTGTAGCCTGCGCCGGCGAGGATCTGCACCGATGCGGCGGGGCGCACGGGGCACACACCGTCGAGGGCTACGCTGTGCCGCACCAGGACAGGGGGAGGGTGGGTGCGGCATCGGCTCCGGGGCGTCGCCATGCTGCTGCTCGGCGCGATGCTCGTCGGCACGGCCGGCCTGAGCCTCGGCTCCTGGTACGGCGGTCGCGGCACCGCACCGCTCAGCGTCGACCGGGCCCAGGACGTGGCGGCAGAGCTGCTGCCCGGGGCCGAGCCGACCGGCGGCATGTTCGTACGCGGTTTCCGGTACGGCGTCGTCCTGGCCACTGACGATTTCGGTTCCGCTCAGGCTGAGTTCCACTACGGCGTCCGCGCCGACTGCGCGCTCCCGGACCAGCTACGGCGCAACGCCGCATCGCGGGGGTGGCAGAACCTCCATCGGTTGCCGGGCGACCCGTGCGACGGCTGGCGAGTCGAGGCGGACGGGCTGGTGGCCACCCTCACCCACGGCGCGACCGGGTGGGCGCTGAACGTCACGCCGGCCGCACCGGACCGGTTCCTCGCCGCCACGCTCCTCGGCACCCTTCTCGGCGCTGCCGCTGGCGCGGCCCTGTTCTGGCTGGTGGCGCGGCGACGTCCGCCCGTACCCCGGCTGGTCCGCACGCTGGTGACGGTCGCCATGCTCCCGGGCGCCGCCCTCACCTGGGCGGACCTGCTCCCGGACGGGCTCGCCGAGCCGGTGTGGCCCATCTGGCGGGCACCCGCTCCCCTGCTGGTGCCGCTGTGGCTGGTGCTTCTGCTGGTCGGACTGGTCGTTCTCGCGAAGTGGCAGAGACCGACCGGCCCCGCCGCCGAGGCGACGACTGCGGTGCCCGAGACCAGCCCGAGTGCCGGCAGGAGCGGCTAGCCGGGCTGCGCACCGTCGACCGGTGAGCCCGGCCGACGGAGCAAGGAGCCGGGCGCGGAACGGGATCTTCATCTGTCAGCGTCGCAGCCGACGGATCGCCACGCGCCAGCCGTGCCCGCCGACCGCAGGCCGTCGGCTCGCCGGCACCCGGCCGCCGCCCTCCCTCGAGGCGTACGGCCAACCGCTCACCCGACCGCCGCCGCGACCGGTCATGGCCGGCACCGGGCTGGGGAGTGTTGTTGGCCCCTCCCAGGTGGGACGGTTCCCGGGGTTCGATGGATCGCGACGGCGCGGATGCTGTGCTGTTCGGGCGGCATCCGGTGCCGCGAAGTCGATGCACGAGCAAGGAGACACCTGATGCGTGGAGTGATCATGCACACCGCCGGTGACGTCCGGGTGGAAGAGCGTGAAGATCCGAAGATCGTCGAGCCTACGGACGCGATCGTCCGGCTGACCGCGACGTGCATCTGCGGGTCGGACCTGTGGCCCTACCGGGGCGTCGAGCCTGCCGACCACCAGGTGATGGGGCACGAGTACGTCGGCGTCATCGAGGAGATCGGCTCCGAGGTGAAGACCCTCAAGGTCGGCGACTTCGTCGTCGGATCGTTCGTGATCTCCGACAACACGTGCGAGATCTGCCGGGCCGGCTACCAGTCCAAGTGCGTACACGGCTCCTTCGTGGCGCAGACGATCGGCACTCAGGCCGAGAAGGCCCGCATCCCCCTGGCCGATGGCACCCTCGTGGCCACGCCCGGCCAGCCGGACCCGGAGCTGATCCCGTCGCTGTTGGCCGCGTCCGACGTGCTGGGCACCGGCTGGTTCGCCGCCGTGGCCGCCGGGGCCGGCCCGGGCAAGACCGTGGCGGTGGTCGGTGACGGAGCCGTCGGCCTGATGGGGGTCCTCGCCGCCAGGCAGCTCGGCGCGCAGCGGATCATCGCGATGTCGCGGCACCCCGAGCGGCAGAAGCTCGCTCGGTTCTACGGCGCGACCGACATCGTCGAGGAGCGTGGCGAGGAGGGCGTGGCGAAGATCAAGGAGCTCACGGACGGGCTCGGCGCGCACTCGGTGATCGAGGCGGTGGGCACGCAGGAGGCGACGATGCAGGCGATCAAGGCCACCCGGCCGGGTGGGCACCTGGGCTTCGTCGGCGTCAACTACGACGTGTCGATCCCCGGCATCGACCTGTTCTTCTCCGGCATCCACGTCCAGGGTGGGCCCGCCCCGGTGCGCCGGTTCCTGCCCGATCTGATCCAGCTCATCTGGGACCGCAAGATCGACCCCGGCAAGGTCTTCGACCTCACCCTTCCGCTCGACCAGGCGGCGGAGGGCTACCGGGCGATGGACGAGCGGCGCGCCACCAAGGTGCTGCTGACCCTGTGACGCGTCCCGGCCGCGCTGGCCCCGGTTCGGGAACGCCCGGGGTCGCCCGGGCGACGGATCTACGGTGGAGGACATGAGTAGGCGGAAGGACGAGGTGCGGGAGTTTCTCATCTCCCGTCGCGCGAACATCACTCCTGCCCGGGCCGGGCTGCCCGACTTCGGCGGGGAGCGCCGCGTGCCCGGTCTGCGCCGCGAGGAGGTGGCGATGCTGGCCGGGGTGAGCCTGGACTACTACACCCAGCTCGAGCGCGGCAACCTGCGCGGAGCGTCCGAGAGCGTGCTCAACGCGATCGCCCGCGCACTGCAACTCGACGACGTCGAACGCCAGCACCTGTTCGACCTCGCCCGCACCGCCTCGGTGTCACCGGCCGCGCGTGACCACAGGTCCGGGAAACCAGCCGTACGCGCCTCGGTGCAGCGGGTCCTGGACAGTCTCGCCGTCCCCGCCGTCGTGTACGACGCGCAGCAGGACCTCGTCGCCGCCAACCTCATGGGCCGTGCCCTGTTCTCGCCGCATTTCGAGGCCGAGAGGCCGAACCTGGCCCGGTTCGTCTTTCTCGACCCCCGGGCCCGGGACTACTACGCCGACTGGCCACTCGCGCGCCGCATGACCGCCGCGATGCTGCGACTGGAGGCAGGGCGCGACCCGCTCAACAGCGGCCTGACCGCCCTGATCGGCGAACTGTCGACGCTCAGCCCGCAATTCCGCCGGGACTGGGCCGCGCAGGACGTCCACGAGCACCGCACTGGTCGCAAGGTGTACCGCCACCCGCAGGTCGGCGAGATCGGCCTCACCTTCGACGTCTTCGGGCTGCCCGGCGAGCCGGGCCTCTCCATCGGCACGTACAGCGTCGAGGAAGGCACCGAATCCGCCGACAGGTTCGCCCTGCTCGCTTCCTGGGCAGCCACCCAGGAGTTCGCGAACCGGCGTCACCGGCGACCCCGCGCAACGGACCGGCTTGACCCTCACGGTGCGTGAGGCCGGAGGGTGGGGTGCATGAGCGACTACTACAACGCTTTCGAGATGAGTCCCGTGCCCGATCCCGGCCCGGATGCGGTGGCGCCGGAGCCGTTCCGGGGCATCTACGGAATGCCCGCCTTCGCGACGATCCCCACGAGCGATCTGGCGGCGTCGGTGGACTTCTGGATTCGCGGGCTCGGGTTCTTCGAGCTGTTCAGCATCCCCGGCAGCCTCGTGCACCTGCGCCGGTGGGCGTTCCAGGACGTACTCCTCGTTTCGGCGGCGGGCGTTCCGGCGCAGGCACCAGCGATGAGCTTCAGCTTCGCGTGCGTGCTCAACCAGATCGATTCCCTTGTCGAGGCCTGTCGTGCGTTGAACCCGAACTCGGTCGACGGCCCACGCGACACCCCCTGGAACAGCCGCGACGTGGAGGTGATCACCCCAGAGAACGCCCGGATCGTCCTCACTGCGGCAAAGCCCTTCGATCCGGCCAGTCAGGAGGCGCGGAACCTCGAAGCCATCGGGATCACCCCACCGGACGTCGGCCGCGGCGACAATGACGAGCATGCCTGACGCCACCGACGCCGATGGCCTGACCGTCGGTCAGGTCTCGACGCGTCTGGGCGTGACGGTCCGCGCGCTGCACCACTGGGACGACATCGGTCTGGCGCGACCGTCGCTGCGCACGACCGGCGGATACCGGCTCTACACCGCTGGCGACCTGGAACGCCTACACCGCATCGTCATCTACCGGGAGATCGGCCTCGGCCTGGACAGGATCCGGGACATCCTGGACGACTCGACCGCAGACGTGCCCGGCGCACTGCGCGCGCAGCGCACCCAGGTCGCCCAACGGATCGAGCGCCTCCAGCAGCTCAGCACCGGCCTGGATCGGATGATCGCCGCCCACGAGCGCGGCCTGCTGCTGACCGTCGAGCAGCAGGCCGCGATCTTCGGCCCCCAGTGGGACCCGGACTGGCCCGCCCAGGCCCGTCAGCGCTACGGCGACACGACGCAATGGCAGCAGTACGCCGAACGCTCAGCCTCTCGTACTCCGGAGGAATGGCAGGCCATCGCCGACGCCGTCGCCGACCTCGACCGTGCCCTCGCCGACGCGATGGACGCCGGTGTCAACCCTGGCTGACCGGAAGCCAATCGACTCGTCGAGCGGCATCGCGAAGTGTTCACGTCGTACTTTCCCCTCACCCGGCAGATGCAGGTCTGCCTCGGCCGCATGTATGAGGCCGATCCGGGATTCGCCGCCCACTACGACGGCATCCGCGCCGGCCTTGCCACGTGGTTGCGTCGAAGCATCGACGCCAGCGCACGCGCCCACGACATCGACCCCGACACCGCCACCTGGCGGTAGAGCGCGGGTCCGAAACCCGCATTCGTGGGGGCGTCCGGCGCCTTCACGAACCCGGAGGCGGCTCACCCCGGGCTGGGCGGCGACGGGCAGGTGCTCCCGGCGTAGGCGAAGAGGGAGTCGGTCGCACTCGCCCGGATCGATCTGTTCCGGGCCATCGAGTCGGCGTCGATGACCGGGGCCGAGGCCAGCGGGTCCGGGTGCACCGGGCAGGCGTCGATACGGTCGAGCAGCCACACCCGCTGCCCGCTCGGGCCGGTGCCGGTGCTGAAGGACAGGCTCAGGGCGGTGGTGCCGATGTACCGCGGCACCGGCACCTCCTCCGGTGGCCGGGTCAGACAGGACGGGGTCGTCTCGACCACCCGAACGTCGATCACCGTGACGCCGCCCGGCGCGCCGCTCACCCGCACCGTCGAGCGCTGCGGGCGCACCTCGATGCGCTGCGGGTCGTCCCAGAAGCCCGCCGGTGGCCCGGAAGCGTCCGGGGTGGGCGTGGGCGGGCCGGTCGGCAGCACCGCCCGGCACGACCGGACGGCCCGGTTCGCCGCGCGGAGGGCGGCGGCGTGGTCGTCGTCGCGGTGCAGCGCGCTGAGGTACGGCCCGACGTCGCCGCCGGGGACCTGGGCGCCGAGCAGGACGAACAGCCGGTCCAGGTAGGCGTCGACCAACGCCGGACCCGGGCGGACCTCGTCGGCCGGTATCGACAGCAGGTGCCGCAGCCCCACCGGGCAACGGCTGGCGAAGGACGGCATGTTGATCACCATGGCCGCGGCGGAGATCGGGTCGTTGCACGCCCGTTCGAACAGGGCCCGCGCCTCCTGACGCTGCTGCCGCTCCAGCGAATCGGACCGCCGCTCGATGTACCAGGTGGCCGTCGAGGCCAGGCCGAGGAGGACCGCGGTCAGCACAGCGGCGACCGGCCGGACGGGCCGGCCACCCGGGTGACCGCCGCGGGAACCGGACGGGGCGTCTCCGGCGTCGGTGGTGCGGCCTGCGTCACCCATGCCCGACCCCCCTGATCGTCGCGCCCGAAGCAGCAGGGGCCCCCGACCGGAGCCGCTGCCCAGCGAACCCCATCAGGAGTTCTTCTCGCTCTCGGCGAGGGACCGCAGCGCCGGCCGGAGCCGGATCTGCTGGACCGCCCGGTCGTACCCCGCGAGCATCAGGAACGCGTCGTCGCCGGTGCCGAGCTGGCACATCGACCGGATCCAACCCGTCGAGTCGAGCAGCATGCTGATCGGCGAGCCGGTGCCCAGCGAGCCCCGGCGCGCCATCCTCGCCGGGTCCCACAGCGTGACGCCGACGCCGTCCCCAGCGGCGGCCAGGAGCACCTCGCCGTCCATCTCCACGGCGCAGAGCGCGTACCGGGGGGCGCCGTCCTCGAAGGAGCCGAGGCCCTCACCCGTGGCCGGGTCCCACAGGACCACGGTGCCGTCGCCGGCGGCCGAGGCGAGCCGGACCGCGCCGTCGACGGTGACCGCGCAGAGGGCGTTGACGCCGCCCCGCTGGGCGCCCAGTTGACCGACGAGCCGCAGCCGCACCGGGTCCCACAGCCGGACGACGCCGTCCGCGTAACCGGCCGCGAGCAGGAGCTGACCGTCCACCGACAGGGTGCACAGCGCCCGGACGGACGGGCGCACCTCACGGCCGACGGCCCGGAGCTGACGGCCGGTCTCGGGCTCCCAGAACCGTATCCCCCGGTCGTCCCCACCGGAAGCGAGCAGGACGGTGTCGCCGGCCGGCACGGCGCACAGGGCGTTCACCGGTCCCCGGTGGCCGGCGAGGGCGTGCACCGCCGCACCGGTCGCGGGGTCCCACAGGTGCACGGCCTCGCCGTAGCCGGCGGAGGCGAGCAGCACGCGCTGCGGGGTCTCGACCGCGCAGACCGCCCGCACCAGGCCGGGCGTGAGGCGGTCGAGGTACGGCAGGATGCGGTCCGGGATCGGGGTCGGCAGCAGGCCCGCCAGCTCGATCAGCACGCCGGCGGAGCCCATCACCCGCAGCTCCCTGCCGGCACGCGGGTCGCCGACCCCGACGAGGTGGCCGATCCCGCCGTACGCGACCTGGAGGCCGCCGTCCACGGGCACCGGCGTCACGCTGGCGTGCCACGGCCTGGTCCACGCCAGAGCCGTACCCATGACCAGCGTGCCGCCCGCGACCAGACCGCCCAGCAGCGCGCCCGGCCACCGCTGCGCCGACTGCACGCCCGGCACCAGCTCGACGGCGGCGAGGTACCAGAGCAGCGGCACCGCGAACCGTGCCGCGAGCCGCGCCACGCCGAGGACGTCCGGCGGGAACGGCTCCGCCCGCAGGGCGCGTCCGCCGCCACGCAGCAGGGAGACGAGCAGCACCAGCGCCATGACGATCCCCCCGATGACCGCCGCCAGGCCGGGGCCGTCGGTGAACGACGTCAGCAGGGCGAAGGCGACGACGGTGGCGAGGAGGCCGCTGATCCACGGCGGCACGTGCGTCAGGACGAGGCGGAACAGCCGCAGGGTCGCCGCCGCTCCGACGGAGGTGACCAGCGCGACCGCCGCCAGCGGCCAGAACCCATCAACCCGCAGGGCGTCCGGATCGGCCCATCGCACCGCGGACAGCGCCAGCAGCGTCACGACGACCAGCAGTACGAGTCTCCCCATGCGATGACCTCACAGCCCAGGTGCCCGACCGAGCCGGGCATCGACGATGGTCGAGCGAAACGCGTGTCCGATTGTGACAGCGGGCCGCCACCTGCCGGCCGTGGCCCGGCCCCGGGCCCGCCAGCGACGCGGCCGGCCCGCGCCCACCGATCGTCCCGTCGGACCACCACGGCTCCGGGACGAGGCCACCCGGACGCCGGGCGACCGCGATCGTGCAGGCCGTCCTCGTCCCGCACCGGGTCGAGACCTGCCACTACGCAGGATGGACGTCATGGCGCCAGGGTAACCACGCCTTCGTCCTCGGCGGTGCCGCCGTCGCGCGTCATCAGGGGAGAATCCCTCCGCGTCCCGGTGGACGTGACGCCGCCCTCCACCATCGCGGGTGAACTCCACAGCAGAAGATGGAAGGGGTCGTCCTCGCCGCAGGTGAGCCAGGTGCCGTCGCCAAGCGCCATCGGGTCCTCGGATACGGGCATCGGGTACTCCACCTGGCCGAGCACGTCCCCGCGCGCCACGCCGATCAGCCAGTGCCGGGGACGCCCGTGTCTCTCCCTGGTGCTCGCGACCACCGTGCGCTCGTCGACGAAGCCGCACTGGTAGCCCCAGTCGGGCTCCTCCTCGGCGTCCGGCGGCGCCTGGGGATGCGGCGGAAACCGGTGGTCCGCGGCGACCTCGTGCGTCACCGCACCGTCGGGAAGGCGATGGATCGCCGGCTCCCTCCCCCAGTGGGCGATCGTGAGGAGCCGCGTGCCACACGGGCTGACGTCGACGAGGCAGCGGTCGTCATCACCGATGCGGATGACGGTGAGTCGAGTGCCGTCCCACCGACCCCACCGCAACGGCGCACCGTCCTGGCCTTCGCCGACGCTGAGGCCCATCTGGCCGGGGTCGGGGTGCGGGACGTGGTGGGAGCCGGCGGCCGCGGTGCCGGTCGAGACCCGTGCGAGAACACGGCCGTCGGCGGCGTCCAGCACGAGCCACTCCTCGTCCAGCTCCGGCTCGACGTCATCCGGCAGGGGGGTGCGTACGTGCGCCCAGACCGTCGAGCCGTCCGCGCTGATCCAGCACGAGCCGGAATCGGGATGGCGGTGCTCGCCGCTGCCCGCGTACTCCTCGTAGGAGTCGTGGAACGAGGAGCAGGACGAGCCCCAGCATGCGTGCCGCACCGTCCAGCGCAGCGCGCCGGCGGCGTCGACCGCGTGCAGGGCGTGCTGACCGCTGAAGACCGCCAGGTCGAGAGTGGGGCTCACCGCGTCGATCCCGCCCGCCCCGCGCGGCCATGGCGCCGGAAAGCGGGCGGCGGGAGCGTCGTCACCGGCGAGGAGCCGGTCGAGGTCGTACGCCAACAGCTCGTCGTCCCGGCGGATCACGACGAGCCTGCGATGCGGCCACCGCTGGACGGCCGGCGTGTCCGCAGTGCGGGCGGAACCAGGTACGCGAGGGGCGTTCGCGGGCACGCGGAAGGACGTCACGAGGCGAGGGGTGAAGAACACGTGATCATCCTGTCAGGAATCGCCACCGCCGCGGCGATGGCGGATCCCGACCTGGCGTCCCTGCTGGGGGCCCGGCGAACGTCTCAAGCCGTTGCCGCACAACCGAAAGCTCGTCGGGGGTCACGGCAACACCGAACCAGAGAAGCACCGACAACCCGGCCGCATCGCGACCGGGCCGTCGTGCTGCGCGCGTCCGCCGCTCACGCGACTGTCGGCGCGTACCTACCGCCGGCGTCATGCCGCGCGGAGCCACAGAACGTTGACGGACAGACCTCAGCGGCGCACTGCGTACAGCGGTGCACGCACCGCTCCATTGTCGACCCGCGGCGACATCGCCTGCGGCGACGTTGCGGTCGGGTCGGGCTGCGGCAGGGCGTTGCAGGTCGCGTCAGGTTGGTTGCCGGGCTTGCGCTGCGGCAGCTTGCCCGTCGCGAGGTAGTCGGCGATGGCGCTGGTGATGCACGGGTTGCCGTTGAACGAGTTGACGTGGGTGGTCTGGCCGACCTCCGCCAACAGCGAGCCGTTCGGGAAGCGGCGCCGTGCCTCGAGGCTGCCCTCGAACGGCGTGGCCGCGTCCAGCGTGCCACTGACGAACAGCACGCTCTTGACCTTCGAGCCGTCGACTTCGACCGGCTTGGAGACCTTGCCGGGCCAGAAGAGGCACGGCGCGTTGTACCAGGCGTTGTACCAGGTAGCGAACGGTGCGCTGCGGAACGTGCGCCAGTTGTCGCGCCGCCATGTGTTCCAGCTGTGCGGCCACCGGTTGTCGGTGCACTGCACCGCGTTGTAGACGGCGTAGCCGTTGTCGTTGGCAGGGCGGAAGGAGCTTTCGTACGCCGCGACCATCAGCTCGGCGTTGGGGTCGTTGACGGAGCTGGCGAACAACTCGGCCAGGGTCGGCCAGATCCACTGGAAGTAGCCGGCGTACACGAAGATGTCGGTGAACTCGGCCGGGCCGACGACGCCGCCGGCCGGCGCCGTGCGCAGGTTGTTCTGCTCCGCGTACCAGCGCTGTCTGACCTGGTCGGCGGTCTTGCCGAGGTGGTAGACGTCGTCGAACCTTGCCACCCACTCGAACCACATGCGCAGGTTGCGTTCGAAGTTCACGTCCTGATCCAGGCCGGTCAGGTACCAGACCCTGCGCGGGTCGATGTTGCTGTCGAGCACCATGCGGCGCACCGTCTTCGGGTACAGCGTGCCGTACACCTGGCCGACGTAGGTGCCGTAGGAGACGCCGTACAGGTTGACCTGGCCGACGCCGAGCGCCTTGCGGATCGACTCCACGTCCTTGACCGTGTCAAGCGTGGTCATGTGGTCCAGCAGCGCGCCGCCGGCCGCACGGCAGGCGTCGGCGTAGTTCTTCGATCGGTTGAGCCAGGTCTGCTCGATGTTCCGGCTCCACGGGATGTACTCCGGGCGCGGCCCGTTGAAGTAGTCGTTGTCGCAGGACAACGCGGGCACACTGGAGCCGACGCCACGCGGGTCGAAGCCGATCCAGTCGTATGCATCCCCGACGCTGGTGGGGATGCACTGTGCCGGCGACGTGCAGAGCCCGGAATTGCCGGGGCCACCCGGAAGGGCCAGAATGACGCCCTGGTAGTCCTTGGCGGCTGCCGTCGACTTGATCCGCGAGACGGCGATCTGGATCTTCTTGCCGTTCGGCTTGCTGTAGTCCAGCGGCACGTCGAGCAGCCCGCACTCAGCGCCGACCCCTTGCGGGTCGGGCATCCCGCAGGGCTCCCATGTGATCTTGGCAGCCTTTGCCGTGTCCGCTCCGGACGCCGCTGAGGCGCCGTTCGCCGCAGGTGCGACTGCCACCGTCGCCGCGGCGATGAGGAGGGCGAGGCCCCTCGCGATCTTTCGATCCACAATTCCCCCTCATTGCAGGAATGGGCGCGTTCAGGCATTGGCTCGAGCCGAACATCGGAACGCTGCCCCGTTTCGGGTATGCCAGACGCGCACGGATCGCGCAGGACCCATCTCTCCACCCGGGCACGACCCACTGTAGACCGCAGAACGGGTCGGCAATACTCACAGAGTGCTGCGAAAGTATCCGAAAGCAGGTCCTGTACATGACTCTGCCTGCGGCCGGGGGATCACCCGGTTAGGGCGTGTATCCGAAGTCATAGCCATTCGATGATCGCGGCGATATGCACAGTGGCTTGTTGACGCACGGCAAGTTTGCCGATCCGGGGGGGGGTAGCCCCCATCCTGCCCGAGCGGTGGCTGATCGCCCAGTGGCCCGACAACGAGGCCGACCCGGTCAGGTACTGGTTGTCCAGCCTCCCCGAGGCGACCAGCCACGCCGACCTGGTCCGCTACGGCAAGATCCGCTGGCGGATCGAACACGACTACCGCGAACTGAAGACCGGCCTCGGCCTGGACCACGTCGAAGGCCGCTGAACAAAGCACTACTAGACCGCGCGGGCCACGCAGATCCTGGCGTCGAGGCGGGGTCCGGCCTCGTAGAGCATGTACTCCACGCCGCCGTCGGTGCCGAACGTCGGTGCCGCCACCCGGCCGTTGTCCGACGCGATGGGTCGGTGGAACACGCCGAGGTGAATTTCGCGGTCGAAGTTGTTGCCGATCTCGGTCAGATACATGTTGCCGCTGTTGCCGTGGTACGCGAGATAGGCGGTGCCGTTGCGCTTCAACAGGTGCGGCGCGGAGATGTCGGTGAGCCCGTCGCCCGACGGTGACACCAGCGGGTTCGGGTCGAACTGCCAGCCGCTCCAGCCGTTCGGCGACCAGCCCCAGAAGATCTTCCGGGTGCCCGGTCCGATCGTGTGGTAGCCCATGAACACCATCACGTAGCGGTTGCCCTTGCCGGCCACGGAGTGCTCGAAGACCCGCGCGTACGAGGTCTCGGTCGTGTTGGGCACCAGTCTCGTCGACAGGATCGGCGTCTCGTCGGTGAAGTGGACGCCGTCGGTCGAGCGGGCGACCCGGGTCGTGTAGTTCTCGCCGTGGAAGTACAGGTAGAACTGCCGGGTCGGCGCGTCCCACACCACGTGCGGCGACGACACGTGGCTCACCGTCGTGCTCGGCAGCACCCGGTCGATGATCGGGTTGTCGGCGTACTCGGTGTAGGGGCCCTCGAGCCGGTCGGCGTAGGCGAGGCAGATCCCGCCGGGCGCGTCGTGCGGCGCGTAGTAGAGGTAGTAGCGACCGAGATAACCGCCGATCTTGTCGTAGACACCGCGCACGCACGGGAAGATGAACTCGCCGGTCGGGCTGTAGCGCAACGGGCTGGCGAACGCGTCGCGCACGTACCGATAGCTGGGAAAGCCGGCCGGTCCGGCGAGCGCCGGCGTGGGCGCCGCAGCGAGGCCGGCGCCGGTGGTCGCGGTCGCGAGACCGGCGGCGGCCGCACCACGCAGCAGCGTGCGTCGGGAGAAGGAGCCTTCAGGGGTACGCGTCATCGTGTTCCCTCCGAGCGTGGGGGGCGAGCCGACGGGGGCATGGGGAGCGGGCCGGCCGTGATCGAGACAGACGCCACTCGACCGCGCTGAGCGGCCGAACGGTGTGGACGCTCGTCGCGGACGGGCTCGTTGATCGATGAGTCTGCGCGCGCCCTCTCGGCGGCGTCAATACGCTAATACGAATTAGCATAGCCGGATTCGGCTGTGGCCACACGAGGAGGCGATCGTGCGGGACATCCTCGCCGACTGCGCCGGCACGTCGTGTGGGGCGCGGACCTGACCCCGGCGAAGGCCTCGCACTTCCACCTCGCCGCCCGTCCCGACGACAGGGCCCTGGCCCGCGTCGCCGCCCGGCTGGACGCCAGCAGGCAACGGCGGATCCGCTCCCAGACCGCCGGATTCGTCGCCGACCCGGCGACACCCGCCCGCCGGGCGCTGGCCCGCGACGTCGCACGCCCGCGCTGATCCGCGCACAGCCGCGAGAGCGGTCCGGGGGTCGGCGCCCGCCCGGGTTCGGGCGGGCGCCGGGGCGCAGGTGGTCGGTGTCGGCGGGTCAGCCGACGGATGGGGCGGTCCAGGAGGACCGGATCAGCTCCCGCTCGGCGGCGGCGAGGTGGGCGGTCACGGCGAGCCAGGCCCAGGCGTACCGGTCCGGGTCCGGATCGGTGAGCCGGCCGAACGCGTCCCGGCCGCGCCGGTCAGACTCGGCGGCGAGGGCTGCGGCCACGGCGGCGGCGGTGGTGAAGCCGGCGCGGCGCAGCGGGCCGGCGAGCCCGGTGCCGTCGCCGCGGGCCGCCTCGGCGACGGCGCGGCGACCACCGGATACGGCCAGCTCCACCAGCCGGCGGACCCGCCACAGCGGGGACTCCGCAATCGCGTCGGCGCCGACGGCGAGCATCGGTCCAATCGTCGGGTCCGGCTCGCGCGGCGGCAGGTGACTGCCCTGGATCTCGTCGTAGCCGAGGTCCACCCGGCCGTGCCAGTCCGCCGGCAGCCGCAGCGTCGCGGCGGCGCCGGGCACCGGCCCGACCGCGAGCGGACGCAGGGTGCTGGCCCGGTCCGGGTCCAGCCGGCCGACCACCCGGATCCGCAGGCCGGGCCGGGAGGCGAGCCGCCGCAGGTTGGCCACGTGGGCCAGCATCGGGTGGGAGTCGACCGGCACCAACCGGATCACCGGCCCGTCCGGCACCGGCGCCCGCTCCGGTCCGGCGTCGGTGGCGGGGGCCAACTCGCGGGCCAGCACCTGGTCACCGACGGCACCCACCACCATCAGGTCACCGCCGACCAGCGCGGTCCCCGCCCGCCCCGGGTCCTCCGGGTCGTCGGTGGCGAGCTGGGCGGTCACCACCTCGGCGAGCGAGCGGGCGAACAGTCCCGCCAGCGCCCCGGTGGACCAGTCGGTCCCGGCGAGCGGCGTGGCCCGGACGCCCTTGCCGGCGCCGAGCCGGCCGTCCGGGGAGACGGTGGTGCCGGTGATTCGCAGGCCGCCGCGGGCCAGCACCGCGTGGTTGACCGCGACCGCACCCATCTCGGTGACCGCCCGGGCGCAGTCCCGTGCCCGGTCCGGGCCGCCCGGTTTCACGTCGCCGAAGGAGAGCTGGCGCCCGTCGGCGGCGACCAGGTGGGTGACCACCCCGGCGTACCCGGTCGCGCTGATCACCGGTTCCCGACAGACGCCGTACACCTCCAGCGTGCCGTCCGGCTGGTAGGCCCGCCGGAGGACGCCGACCAGCGCCGGGTCGGGATCGCCGGCGGCCAGCCGGCCGGCGACGTACAGCAGGTCGTGCAGCACCTCGACCAGCTCGGCCAGCCGGTGGCCGTTCTGCCGTCCCCGGTGTGCGCGCAGGCCACGCACCGTGCGCAGCGCGGCGCTCTCGGCCCGCGGCAGGCCCGCCAGCCGGGCGCTGTGCGCGGCCCGCAGCAGTTCGGCCTGGGGCACCGCGCCGGCGGCCGGCGCGCCGGC